>NZ_CANCWQ010000009.1:0-73568 GCF_947381555.1 Limosilactobacillus pulli | reverse complement strand
CTTGAAAAGCTCAAATTTAAATTAAGCGAATTGACTTCGCAAATGTTTTTGCATCAATCGTAATGATTGATGACCCTACACATTTGTGTTCGTCGAAACTGTATTCAGTTTTCAAAGGTCTACCGTGTTGCTTGATAACAACATTTAATATTTTAACAAATCGTCAACTTGATGTCAAGAAGAAATTTATTTAATTTCAACAGCTGATCAAATCAGCGACTTAACTAATATATCAAATTATCAATTCAATGTCAAGATCTTTTTTCTTGATCATTAACGATCAACCATTTGAATACCGGTCAATCGCTTTGACAACAATAAATACTATACAGGTTTCCCTAGGGTTCGTCAACGCTATTTCTAAACTTTCTAAAGCAATTTTTCACTTACGAACTAATTAGTCTTCTAGTTGACAATTAGTTCGTTTATTGCAGAATAATCGATAACCAAATTGCTTTGTTATTCAGTGATCGATAACCAGAATCTTTTGATTAATTCTCTGATCATAACTCAACAATCAAAAAGAGAGTGAGAAAAAACTCCGAAAATCAGCTTACGACCGATTTTCGGAGTTTGTCCGCAAGGATGACTAGGTCACTCAAATGCTGATTTATCAGCGTTTGAATTGCCAGCCAGCTACTGCGCTAAGGTATTATTGTTCATACATAGTTAAGAGGTTGCGTTAATTCTCAGCTTTTTGCTATTGAATTACTTATCTTCTTTTTCTTCGTCGGCAGACTTTTCTGGACGCATCGTTGGGAAAAGAATAACGTCACGAATCGACTTGGCATCAGTCAAAAGCATTACCAAACGGTCGATACCAATTCCCAGACCACCTGTTGGCGGCATCCCATATTCCAGAGCCTCAACGTAGTCCAGATCAACTGGTTCAGCTTCATCGTTACCGTTGGCCTTTTCTTTAGCCTGCATTTCAAAACGATACTTTTGATCGATTGGATCGTTTAATTCACTAAAGGCATTACCCATTTCGCCACCAGCGATGTAAAGCTCAAATCGATCAGCCATTGCTGGGTTTTCTTGGTTTCTTTTAGCCAGTGGTGAGACTTCAACTGGGAATTCATAAATAAACGTAGGCTGAATCAAGGTATCTTCTACAAATTCATCAAAGAAAGCACTCAGAATATGACCCTTGGACCACCATTTTTCGTACTTAACGTGCTTTTCTTCGGCCAATTGACGAGCTTCCTCATCAGATTTGACCTCTTTAAAATCAATGCCAGTCTGTTCCTTGACGGCGTCGTTCATCGTAATCCGTTTGAACTTACCGCCTAGGTCAATATCAGTACCCTGGTAGGTAATCTTACCATCATCAGAAACCACCTTAGCTGCGGCCTTGATGATTCCTTCCGTTTCATCCATTACGTCCCACAGATCCCAGTAGGCAGCGTAGGTTTCAATCGTCGTAAACTCAGGGTTGTGCTGCAGGTCCATCCCTTCATTTCTAAAGACCCGTCCTAATTCATAGACCCGTTCAAAACCACCGACGATCAACCGCTTCAAGTAGAGCTCCGTGGCAATCCGCAGATACATGTCGATGTTTAAAGCATTATGATGCGTAATAAATGGCCGAGCATTGGCACCACCGGCCTGCGTGTTTAAGATTGGCGTTTCAACCTCGGTAAAGCCATGATCATCCATATATTTACGAACGGCCTTGATGATCGCCGTCCGCTGGTGGAACCGCTTGAAGCTTTCTGGATTGGCAATCAGATCCAGGTAACGTTGACGATAGATGGTCTCTGGATCCTTAACCCCTTCCCACTTGTTTGGCAATGGCCGCAGTGCTTTAGACAGGAAGGTAATTTCTCGAGCGCGAATCGTCAGCTCGCCAGTGTTGGTCTTAATAACGTCACCCTTGATTCCCATAAAGTCACCAAGGTCGGCCCGCTTAAAGATATGGTACTGTTCATCGCCAACCATGTCCTTACGTGCGTAAACCTGAATTTTGCCCGTCCGATCAACGAAATCGGCAAAACCGGCTTTACCACTGCTGCGCTTACGCATCATTCGGCCGGCAATGCTGACCATATTTTCTTGTTCAAGCAGTTCATCTTTATCTACTTGATCAAACTGTTCGTGCAGATCCTGAGCCAGGTGGTCGCGATGATAGCGACGACCAAATGGTTCAATCCCTGCAGCCTTGAGTTCATCCATTTTTTCGCGACGAACGCGCATTTGATCCAGTTCTTGTGACACTAGTCTTCCTCCTCAATTTTTGCCTGGCGTTGAGCACGACGCAATTCCTGCTGTGCTGTTCGCTTTTGTGTATCTTCCAGGAAGCGATCAAAAATATCGATCATTTCCTGCTGCGTTTCTGCCTCAACCAATGCTGCCTTTGTTCTGGCTGCTCGCGGAATCCCCTTGATGTAGTAGGTTGATTGTCCACGGAACTCCCGAACGCCAACATGCTCACCTTTTAGTTCCACCAGGCCAGCCAAATGCTCTTTAGCCATGGCAATCTTTTGTTCCGGCGTAGCTTCAGGAAGCAGTTCACCCGTTTCCAGATAATGAGCCGTTCGCTTGAGCATCCAAGGATTACCCATGGCAGCTCGACCAATCATAACGGCGGTCGCACCGGTTTCATCCAGCATCCGCTTGGCATCTTCTGGCGTTTTAACGTCACCATTGCCCATAAATGGAATCGTTAGTGCATTGGCCACTTCTTTTAGGATATTCCAATCAGCGTGGCCTGTATACATCTGTTTACGAGTTCGCCCATGCATGGCAATTGCCTGAGCACCGGCACGCTCGGCAGCCAGTGCATTTTCAACAGCATAGACGTGCTTGTCGTCCCAACCAGTACGCATTTTGACCGTAACCGGCTTTTTAACGGCATCAACGACATAAGAAACCATCTCATAGACTTTGTTTGGATCTAGCAGCCATTTTGCCCCGGCATCGGTATTAACGACTTTGTTAACTGGGCAGCCCATGTTAATATCAATCACATCAGCTTCGGTGTTTTCATCGATGAATTTGGCTGCCTGAACCAGCGTTTCCTTAGTACCGCCAAAAATTTGAATGCCCATCGGATGTTCGATTGGCTCAACCTTCAGCATCGACAGGGTCTTTTTGTTGTGGTACATAATGCCGCGATCAGAAATCATCTCGCAGACCACGTAACCCGCGCCAAACTTTTTACAGATAACGCGAAACGCGGAATTGGTAACTCCAGCCATGGGAGCCACTACGACTTGATTGGGAATCGTGACATTGCCAATTTGCCATTCCACAAAAATATCCTCCTTAAAATTACAATCAAAACGATTGTAGCTTAATCAGCGTTGAATTAGCAAGCCAGAGCCTCAGCAATTATCATTTAGTCATAATTCTGCAGACCATGTTGCAAGAGATGCAGTACTCCCCAGATCGTTAAGCCAACTGCAAGATCGGCAACTGCACAAATCAAAAACAATGGCGAGTATCCTATTTTTTCAATAACCAATCCACCAAACAACGGTCCAAGCGCCTTGCCAAGCGATGAAAAAGCATTGACCAACCCTTGATTGCGGCCTTTCTGTGCTGCTGGCGACAAACGATTGACGTAGGCCGGCACGCCTGGAATCAACAGCGACTCACCCAGCGTCAAGACAACCATCGCCAAAATAAACTGTCCATAACGATCAGCAGCCAACAAGATCACAAACGAACCAGCCATCGCCATTGCACCAAATGTCACTTGAAAATTCAGGGTGGCACGATACCGGCTGATCCATTCAATCAGCAACTGAAACGCAATGATTAAAATGCCGTTGATTGTCCAGAGCATGCCATAGCGTCCCGTAGAAATTCCAAATCGCGCTAGGTAAACCGCTAGATTACTCATCCATTGCTCGTACATAATCCAGACAATCACCAGGCCAAGCATCAGTACCATAATTACGCTCCAATTGCTCTTAGAAGGCTTTTTTGCGGCTGCCGGCATCTGTAATTGTGATGATTGCAAAATTGGTTCCGCACGCAGCTCAACTCTGCCAAACTTAGCAAGGACAATGATCAGACTAAACAGATACATTATGGCAATTAAGGCAAACAGCCAGCCAATGCCTTGCTCATAAATAAAGCCAGTCATTCCTGTCCCAACTACCAGCCCAACGTTTTCCACCAGATAGAGCAGATTAAAGACCTTGGTGCCCGGATATTTTTTAACGTGCGTGCCCATTGAATTAATCAGCGTTAAAATCCAGCCATTGCCAAAACCAAATCCGCACAACAAGATTGAGTAGATTGGCCAGCCATGTGCAAAAATCAAAATCGTTACCGCCAAGAGCGTAATTAACTGACCACAGACGTTTAAGCCAAACGTATGCCCATGATCAAAGCAGCTGCCGGCCATAATGCTGCCGATAACATTGGCACTGGAATAGCAGAGCAGTACCAGACCAGACAAAACCAACGACTGATGCAGCTGATCGTGCATATAGACCGTTGTCACCGGCCATACACAGCTGTAGCCAACGTTGTTCAAAAAAGCCAGGCCGCACAGCCACTTAAATAAACCGTCTTTCAAACCCATCGCCTCTGTTTTTCGAATGTCTTAATTTTCACTGGTTGATCAAAAATTGTCAACGCAGTCCTAACCTTACCCATTCATTCTGCAGGCGAAGCGATTGCTAAAGATCAAAAAGAGAGAGCAAAAACTGATTTTCTAACCAAATAAAATAACTTTAATAATAGAAATGGCCAAAGATCAACGTTTTAAGTAACGTAATCTTCAGCCATTTTTGTTTTGAGACTCTATTCCCAGCCTCTTATATCGTTTAGCTAGTTTTCATCGCTGCTAGTCGCCTGTTTTAAGATGACTTCCAGGTCCTGCTTATTAAAATGGTACTTCTTGCCACAGAACTGGCAGACAATCTCAGCACCTTCGTCTTGTTCGATCATTTCCTTTAGATCGGCAGGTTTAATCGTTGCCAAAGCATGAGCAAAACGATTCTTGCTGCAATGGCAGGCATAAGATACTGGCATCGTCTGCAGCATCTTAAGCTCTTCGTCTGGGAACAGCATGTGTAAGATATCTTCGGGCGTCTTGCCTTCCAAAAGCAGGTCCGACACTCTTGGCATCCCCTTGATTGCATCCTCCAGCTTGGTAATAGCCTCATCACTGGCACCAGGCATTACTTGAACCATAAAACCGCCCGCTGCCTTGATCGAATCATCTTTTTCAACAAACACCGACAAACCGACTGCTGAAGGGATCTGTTCCGATTTAGCCAGGTAATAAGTAAAGTCATCACCCAACTCGCCTGAGATCAAATCGACTTCACCAGTATATGGCGTCTTGTCGCCTGGCGTCATCGTGGTTACCGAAAGCGTGCCTTGACGGCCAACTGCCCCGGCAACATCAATCTTGCCAGCTTCGTTTAATGGCAGATTAACGTGCGGATTTTTCATATAGCCTTTGACTTCACCATGCGCCGTCCCATCAGCAACGATATAGCTAACCGGACCATTGCCTTGAATCTTAACCGTCATACCGGCCTTGTCATCCAGACTGGACGTTGACAAAAGCAGCGTACCGATCAAAGTCCGCCCCATAGCTGCTGAGCTGGCACTCCAGGTATCATGAATCTCATGTGCTTTTTCAACCAAATTGGTCGCCCGTACTGCATAGGCACGAAACATGCCATCTTTGGTCATGCTTTTTACTAGATAGTCATTGTTTTCCATTTAAGTCACCTTTTCTGATTTTAATTCCATAATAAAACAGGAGCGCCGACCAGTGGTCATAAACGCTCCTGTTAATTGGCAATTATGCCTGATCATCATGATCGTCATGGTGGTCATTTTGATCATTTGAAGCTGAGTCGGCTGGCGTTTGTGAATCATTGCTTGATTCCGCATCACTGCCATGATCGCTTTCAACCTTTTCAGTCTCGCGACGTTCCAAAGCACGCTTAGACTCTTCAAAAGTTGCCGCATGCTGTTCATCTTCGGCAGCTTCAACATCGGCTTCTGGCATCTTCCCAGTCTTGTACAGACTCAGAATCTGCTTTTCATTCAGCGTTTCATACTTGAGCAGCGCCTCGGCAATCAGCTTGTGCTGTTCACGGTGCGTCTCAATAATGTGGAGCGCTTGTTCATGACCTTCATTCAAGATCCGCTTGATTTCTTCATCAACTACGGCCGCCGTGTGCTGCGAATAGCCGAACTGATCATAGCCCTGGCCAGCAAAGACCTGACCCGAGCTCTGCAGCTCAACCGGACCAATCTTGTCACTCATCCCGTATTGGGTAACCATGGCCCGTGCAATCTGAGTAGCCTGCTCAAAGTCGTTGGATGCACCAGACGACTGTGAATGGAAGATGATTTCTTCAGCAGCCCGACCACCCATCAGACCAGCAATCTGTTCTTCGGCGTTTTTCTTGCTCATCAGCATCTGGTCCTCACGTGGCAACATGATTGCATACCCGCCGGCACGCCCCCGCGGTACAATCGTTACCTTGTGAACGACCCGCGCATCGTTTAAGACCAGCCCAACAATCGTGTGACCGGCTTCGTGGTAGGCAACGGTTTCGCGCTCTTTTGGCGAAACGACCCGATCACGCTTGGCTGGTCCGGCAATTACTCGGTCTTCGGCTTCATCAACATCGGCAGCTGAGATCTCATTTTCATTGCGCCGCGCTGCTAGAAGTGCCGCTTCATTCAGCAGGTTGGCCAAATCGGCACCGACAAAGCCTGGCGTCTGCTTAGCAATTTCTTTTAAGTCGACATCTGGACCCAGTGGCTTGTTGCGTGCGTGAACCCGTAAAATAGCTTCACGACCTTTGACATCAGGGGCACCGACCAGAATCTTCCGGTCAAAACGACCAGGACGCAGCAGGGCCGGATCCAAGACGTCAGCCCGGTTGGTGGCTGCCATTACGATAACGCCCTCATCACCATTGAAACCGTCCATTTCAACCAGCAGCTGGTTCAGCGTCTGCTCACGTTCATCGTGGCCACCGCCCATACCAGAGCCACGCCGCCGACCAACGGCATCGATTTCGTCGATAAAGATGATTGATGGTGCAGCCTTTTTGGCTTGATCAAACAAGTCACGAACCCGGCTGGCACCAACCCCGACAAACATCTCAACGAAATCAGAACCAGAGATCGAGAAGAATGGTACGCCGGCTTCACCAGCAACGGCTTTAGCCAGCAGCGTCTTACCAGTACCTGGAGGGCCTTCCAAAAGCACACCAGATGGTATCTTGGCACCCAGTCGCGTGAATTTCTTAGGGTTCTTCAAAAATTCAACGACTTCAACCAGTTCCTGTTTTTCCTCTTCTTCACCAGCAACGTCAGAGAAGCGGACCTTGTTCTCCTTAGCATTGGCAGGTTTGGCTTTGGACTTGCCAAAGTTCATCATCCCGCCGCCACGACCGCCTTGGCTGGCCTGCCCCATCATCATGTAGAAGAAAAATACCATAATGATCAAAGGCAGAATGGTAAACAGCAGGTTCATCCACAGACTATTGGATTCTTCGGCCTTGGTACTGATAGTGACGTTGTGTTTTTCAGCATACTTTTGCAGCTGACTGAGCGTTACGTCACTGTCCAATACCGAGCTTTGGAAGCTGGTCGTGGTACTGCTCTTTTGCCCGACGATCGAGAACCCGGCATCACTGCTGCTGACCTTTTGCGGCTTGCGGTAGGTACCGGTGATCTTGTAGACTCCGCCGTCTGGTTGAAGTTGGAAGCTCTTAACCTTGTTGTCCTTCAATTCGGTAACAAAAGTGCTCTGGGAAACGTTCTTACTTTGCATATTCGTACTGCTTCCTCCAAAGAAGAAGTAGGCGATTCCCATAATGCACAAAAAGATTATCGCATAGAAGAGCACGTTATGAGCGAATCCATTATTTTTACGATTGTTGTTCATAACAACCTCCTATCCAACGGCAACGTTTAATTTATTTTGATGGACTAAATGATAGCATAACTGACCATCATTGACCATTATTTCGTCAACTATTTACTGTATACGGAAGGCTTCAGAATTCCTACATATGGCAGGTTCCGATAATAGCCTTGGTAGTCAAGCCCATAGCCGACCAAAAACTCATTTGGTACAACAAAGCCGACATAGTCAGCCTCAATCTCGACCTTACGACCCTCTGGCTTATCCAGCAGCGTACATACCTTGACGCTATTGGCACCACGCTCGCCTAAAAGATCAACCAGATAGCGCAACGTTCGGCCAGTGTCGACGATATCTTCCATAATCAAGACGTCCTGACCTTTAAGATCAGCCTTCAGATCGTGAATCAGCTTGATCGTCCCAGTTGACTCAGTGCCGCCGTAATAGCTGGAAACATCAATAAAGTCCAGTTGAGCATAGCAGGTCATCTTTTTAAACATGTCGACCGAAAAAGGCGCTGCCCCAGTCAGAACCGAAACCACCAAAGGCTTTTTGTCGGCATAGTCAGCGTTGATCTGCTTGGCCAGACGATCCTCGGCAGCATTGATGTCCTCAGTGCTGTACAAGACGCGTTCAATATCGTTGTTCATTTATCTGCTCCTTTTAGCATTTTCGTTGGGCAACTGCAATGACTTGATGTTTCTGATCTTGATAAGCGCTGTCTGACCCATCCAGCCAGGCAAACTTATAACCAACTACCCAAAGTACCGTCCCTTTTGCCGTGGTCAGAACCAGCTGATCCATCCGCTTTGACATTGGTACCTTGGCATTAATTAAAACTCGACGCACTTTTTGATGACCACCGTTTTTCAAGCGTAGACAATCATCTTTCTGCCAGCTTCGCAGCTTAAGCGGCAAGGAGCTGACTGGTAGATTGAAGGCAGCCAAAACAAGGGCGTCATTTGGCAGCTGATTCTCATCAAAGATGCCAAACGTCAACTCATCACTGATTTCATGCCATTGGCCCAATTCTACCACAGCTGCGATCTTTTTTTGCGAATTATCAACCTTTTTAGCCGTGTTTTTAAGCCAGCAGACATTATATTCTTTTATCAGGCAGTGTCCTTTTGGCAACGCAATGACCTGCTGCGGTTTTTTAGTATCGTTCAGTACCTGATCAATCTGCATGATCTGAGATCGCGTCAGATCAAAAACTGCCTGATTCTCAAGCCATTGCTGCATAATCAGATGCCGCCAAGTCTTAGGATAGGTGCAATATTTTGAAAGCTTCAGCTGCTCGCCTTTCGTTATTTGATCCAAGAGCCGGTTTAAACTGTCCTGACTAAAAACCAATAGATCGCTCAGCTGCTCATGCCAAGACGTCATATGCTCCAAAAAACGTGGATTTTCTCTAATCATAGCCGGTACGATCAAATTACGGAATCGATTTCGCGTCAGTGTCAGATCTTGATTGGTGACATCCTCAAACCAGGTTAGCTGATAAGTTCTGGCATACTCATAAAGATCGGCCTTAGGAATCGCTAAAAGCGGTCTAAGCAGCGTGGCACCAGCAAACGGTCGTGCATCATCAATTCCGGAAAGTGCCGTCAATTGACCGCCTCTAACCATCTTCATCAACATGGTCTCAGCCTGATCATTAGCATGATGAGCCGTCAGTAAAAACTCAGCCTTGAATCGATGTATCGTCTGGGCAAAAAAACGATAGCGCATCGTCCGCGCGGCTGCCTCAATGCCGGTTTGCGGATGTCTATTGATTGGCCAGTGGCTGATGACCAGTTTTAAGCCATGCTTTTGACAATAGTTGGTCAAAAAGGCTTCTTCTTCTTTGCTCTGTGCTCTTAATTCATGATTGACATGGGCAATAATCAGTCGACCGGGATCCGTCAAATGCTGCATAACATCCATCAAGACCATTGAATCTACGCCCCCAGAAACGGCAACTACTATGGGAGCATCAGATTCAAAAAAGCGGTGCCCTGACAGACGCCGCTTGATTTGATGCTGAAGATTCATTTTAGCTGCGACGACCGCCGCGGCCACCACGCTTGCCATCCGTCTGCCGTTTGAGCGATGACTGGAGCGAATCGCTTTGTTTCATAAAACTGGCCAGCATGTTGTCGAATTTTTCATTTTGGTGGTGATGACGAGCTCCGGCAAAACTACGCTGTGGTGCATTGCCAAATTCACGATGCTCGTGATGTTCCTGGGTGTGTGCGTGACCATGGAACTCCGTGTCATGACGCCGTTCATGGAAGCCGCGTCCCTGTTCGCGATGGTTTTCGCGCTCCTCATGCTGGTGACGTGCTTCCTTTGGTTGAGCTTCCTTCATCGATAAGGCGATCTTACCGTCACTGCCGATCTTCATTACCTTGACGGTTACCGTATCGCCGACTGACAGGACGTCGTGAATGTCTTTGATGAAGCGGTCGGAGATCTGACTGATATGAACCAATCCCGTCTGGTTGTCATCCAGGTCAACGAAAGCCCCGAAATTAGTAATACCTGAGATCTTCCCTGAAACCTTTGCTCCTTCTTCAATTGCCATGAACTAGCTGGCCCTCCTCATTGAAAATTAATCATTTATTTACAGTTTTGAGTATAACATAAATCAACATTGTTACAAGTGAACAATTAAGCGGTTAAAGCGAACAAAAAAAGCCAAAACCGCTTTCTTTTATCGTCAGTTAAACGCTGTCACGATTTTAAAAGCGCTTTTAGCTTAATTAGCAAAGTTATAAATCGTTTCACCTTTTTTGGCGTAGTTGTATTTGGAGCGGATCAGCTGCTGTAGATATTCTGAATCATTAAGCTCTTTAATGTGAGCATTTAATTCCTTTTGCTTGTTCTTCTGCTTGGTAAGCTGTGTCTGCGTCTGCTGAATCTGCGTGTTGACTTGACCGAGCTGGCGCTGATTATGCCAGAGCTGAAAGCCCAGAATCAAAACAAGTACGCCAATAATTGCCGAAATCATCACAAAGCGGCGTTTGCGGACATGCCGGACGTATGCTAGATCAGCCGCCAGTTGAGCCGTTTTCTGCTGCACGTATGGCGTGTCAAGATTATATACGTTGCGACCTTTCATTAAAAATTCCTCACCTTGTAATTATTGTCCAAAGTATAACAGTATTTTTAACCGTCTGTCCAACCCAATCGCTAATTCCTTGATAAATCATTGATTAATCAGATCTGCTGACGATTTGCCCTAATCATCAAAGGGATTGCTGAAGTCTTCGGCAAATTTTTCATCAATAATGGTGTACATCTGATCAGTCTCGCTTTTCTTGGTTGTCTCAATGATCTGATCGATACGAACCGTCTCAGTCTTATTGCCAAACTGAATCGTCAGTTCGTCTCCAGCCTTAACGCTGCTGGATGACTTTGCCGGCTTGCCATTGATCAGAATCCGGCCTTGATCGGCAATTTTTTTGGCAACGGTACGTCGCTTAATGATTCGCGAAACCTTTAAAAATTTGTCTAATCGCATTTATTCATCACTTTCCTTATCTTGCTTTTGATCCTGTGCGGAGGCGGCATTGTCATTTGGATCATTCTTCGATTCAATTGCCGCATTGACAGCCTGCTTAATGCCGCTAACCAAGACAATCAGCTGTTCAAGCCAGTCTTTTTGCGTCATCTTTGGCTGAATAACCAGTCTGATCGTCAAGCATCCATCATCAGTCTGCCCCATCGTTGCCTTAAAACGAGTTTTGGCAAGCGCCTTGATGATCGCTGGCGGCTTGATGACCTGACTGCCAGCCTTGGTAAACGTCAGGTTAAGATTATCACGCTGCCGCTTGATGGATGCCAGCATTGCCGCATCGGCATTCATCTTCAGTTTACCGACCAGCAGCAGATTCTCAACCGGCTTACCATAATCGCCAAATCGATCGAGCAAATCGCCTTGCAGATCAAGCAGTTCTTGATCGGACTTGGCTTGGCGAATCTGTTTATACAGTGCAATCTTTTGCCTAGAGTCGCCGACATATTCATCCGGCAGATAGGCTTCCACATTAATGTCAATTTCGGCATTTGAGACCGGCTTTTTGACCTGACCACGTTTTTTGGCAATGGCTTCGCTCAGCATTTCTGAATACAGATCATAGCCGACTGAATCGATAAAACCGTGCTGCTGCTTGCCTAAAAGATTACCCGCACCGCGAATTGCCAAGTCGCGCATTGCAATCTTAAAGCCGCTGCCCAGCTCGGTAAAGTCACGAATTGCAGCCAGCCGCTTTTCACCCAGTTCCGTCAGTACCTTGTTTGGCTGATACATAAAATAAGCATAAGCAACGCGATTGCTGCGACCAATGCGTCCGCGAATCTGATAAAGCTGCGAAAGCCCCATTCGATCGGCATCCTCGACAAAAAGCGTGTTGACGTTGGCAATATCAACGCCGGTTTCAATAATCGAGGTAGTTACCAAAACATCATACTCACCGCGAATAAAGTCATACAGCACGCCTTCCAATTGTGATTCGGTCATCTGACCATGAATATATCCGATTCGCGCCTCAGGAACCAATTCCTGCAGTTCGAACACGACTCGCTCGATATCATTGACACGATTATGCAGATAATAGATCTGTCCGCCACGCTGCAGCTCACGCAGAATTCCATCACGAATCGCCGCTTGATTTTGCTCCATTACATAGGTTTGAATTGGGTAGCGATCGGCAGGCGGTGTTTCGATTACCGACAGATCCCGAACGCCCATCATTGACATGTGCAGCGTTCGCGGAATCGGCGTTGCCGTCAGCGTTAAAACGTCAATGTTGTGCTTGAGCTGTTTGAGTCGTTCTTTGTGCTTGACGCCAAAGCGTTGCTCTTCATCAATGACTAAAAGCCCTAAATCATTGAACTGGACGTCTTTGCTGAGCAGTCGGTGCGTGCCGACTACTACGTCGATCTTGCCATTTTTAAGCCCTGCTTCAGTTTCTTTGAGCTGTTTGGGCGTTCTAAAACGCGACATCATGGCGATCTCAATGGGAAATCCCTCAAAACGACTCTTCATGGTGTCATAGTGCTGTTGAGCCAGAATCGTTGTTGGTACCAAAAAGGCCACCTGCTTACCGCCTAAAACCGCCTTAAAGACTGCTCGCAAGGCTACTTCCGTTTTACCATAGCCAACGTCGCCAACCAGGAGCCGATCCATGGGCCGTTCGCTTTCCATGTCTTTTTTGATCTCTTTGATGCTGCGTAGCTGATCGGGCGTTTCCTGATATGGGAACTCGGCCTCAAACTTTTCTTGCAGATAGTCATCTTTAGGAAAGGCATAGCCCGTTTCCGTTTCCCGCGCCGCATAAAGATCAACCAGTTCATCGGCAATGTCTTCGACTCTGGCAGCCACGCGCGCCTTGGTTTTAGCCCATTCGGTACCGCCCAATCGATTGATGTGGGGCACCTTGCCTTCGCTGGCAACATATTTTTGTACCAGATTCAGCTGCGTAACCGGGACAAAGATCTGCGCATGGTTGCGATAGTTGATCACCATGTAGTCTTGATTGGCCCCATCAACCGTCATCGTCTTGATTCCAGAAAAGATCCCAATCCCGTGGTTGACGTGTACGACGTAATCGCCCGGCTTAAGGTCGGTATAGCTCTTAAGCCGTTCCGCGTTAGCCAGTTTCTGCGGTCGGATTTTGCGCTGCTTGACCTGGGCAAACATCTCATTTTCGGTAATCACGACCAGATTGGCTTGCGGATATTCAAAGCCATTTGCCAAAGTCATTGCCGTCAATTGGGTCTGATGCTCAAGCAGTGAGTCTGGCTGGGTCTCAACTGCTTGAACGCCAAACTCGGCCATGGTCTTGGCCATCTGCTGGCGCCGCTCTTGACTCTGTGCCAATAGGACAATCGTTTCGCCTTGAGCTTGCCAGCGCTGCAGCTCGTTTTTAAGCAGTTGCATCTGACCAAAAAATCGCTGCATGGGTCTGGTATTGAGATCAGTCAAGGCAGCAAATCGTTTCTGCCCCATGCCTTTTTTAAACAGTGCCAGATACGTCTGGGCGTGTGCATCGGCAGTTACCAGCTGCTCTGGATCATGCCCCAGCAACCCGTCCTGTCCCCGTTCATGATGCTGCATTTTTTCGTCCAGCCAGCTTAGTTCGTCTTTTTCCAGACGCTGGCTCGTTTCTTTAATGCGTGGCCAATCATCCAGATACAGACTGCCAGCTGGCGGCAGATAGTCTAAAAGCGAGGCCGCCTCAGGATAGACCAGGTCAGCATATTCCAACATTTCAACTGGCAGCTCATGTTTTTTTAGCGCCGAGATCAGTTCGGCAAAATGACTATTGAGCACCTGTCTTTGTTCCTGATCGGTAACCAATGCCTGCAGATCAGCCTGCTCTTTGGTCATTTTCTGCGCAACCCGTTCGAACTCCGTAATTGGCAGAATAAAGTCGGTGGCGGGCAGAATCGTAACATCAGTAAGATTTTCCTGGCTGCGCTGAGATTCTGGATCAAAAGTACGCAGCGAATCAATTTCAGTATCAAAAAGATCGATTCGAATCGGCAGCTCAGTATTTAAGGCATAGACATCAATAATCGACCCTCGTATAGCAAAATCACCTGGTCTTAAAACCATCTGCTGGTACTGATAGCCCATTGCACCAAGCTGGGCACGCAATTGCTCTAGATCCAATTCCATCCCTGGCTTTAGATGCAAGGCGGCCTTTTTAAACTCAGTTGGCTTGATCAGCTTGTGACGCAGTCCAGCCGTTGAAGCAATCACAATCGCCGGATCATGGTTTTGCAGTGCATTTAAGGCTAGCACTCGCTGCAAACGGTAATTGGGCGAGCTGGTTGCAACCTCAGCGGCCAGGACCTCTTCGACTGGAAATTGGTAAATCTCGGTTTCTGGCAGCAGATTTTCCAGATCGGCTGCCAGTTCTTGCATATGATAGAGACTGTCAACCACGATCAGCTGTGGGTGATTCAGCTTTTCATGCAATGCCGCCAGCAAAAGCGTCGTGGCAGAACCGGAAACTCCGGTAATCAATTGATTTTTATGATCGGAAATCGTGGCCAGGATCGTTTCAAAATTGCTGGTCGATTCCATAAATTCCGTCAGACGCAAATTATTCACCCCTTTTGCTTTAGTTATATTGATTCATCAATTGGTCAAACGTCTCACCATGAACCCAGTCGATCAGAGCATGCTCAGCGGTGGCAACGGCCTGGTCAAAATCGGGCCACTCTTGTGCCGTAAAGCGTCCCAGCACGTGACTGACCACTGTTCCATTTTGGGGATGATCAATGCCCAGCTTAACGCGATTGAAGTTCTTGGTTCCCAGATACTGAATGATGCTCTTTAAACCATTGTGACCACCCGAGGCCCCATGCGTCTTTAACCGGACACGGCCAACTGGCATATCTAAGTCATCAGCCACGATCACCAAGTCTGCTGGATCAATTTGATAGTAATCCATCAATGGTTTGACGGCTCGGCCCGAATCATTCATAAACGTCGTTGGCTTGACCAGCATGACCTTTTCACCATCAATCATGCCTGTAGCCGCAACGGCTTCGTACTTGGTATGGGTAAATGCTCCCAAATGATAGTCGCGCGCGATCTGCTCAACAACCATAAAGCCAGTGTTGTGCCGTGTCTCATCATAACGAGAACCAATGTTACCCAATCCTACAATCATCTTCATTAAAAATCACCTTTCCTTACACACAAAAAGGCCGCACGGGACCAACCCCCGTCCAGCATCAGTGGAATTATTATACCGCAACCAACAGTCAATCAAAAAGCAAATGCCCACCTGATTTTTGCTGATTGGACCATTGCTACTTGTGCTATCATGTTGATAGATTAATTCGCATAATGTAATCAAACTGGAGGCACAATCATGATTTTTAACTCACTGATCAAGACCAAGGATCAACTGACTACCCTGCCTGAAGATGCCACCTTGGCTGAGGCGCTGACCGTTTTGGAAAATACCGGTTTTCGCTGTGTACCTGTTTTGGATAAGACTGGCACGATTTTTCGAGGCAACATCTATAAGATGCATATCTATCGGCATAAATCTCGGCATGGAGACATGGATCTGCCCGTTACCAGCCTTTTAAAGAACTCAACCAAGTTCATCTCAATCAAGGCCGCTTTCTTCAACGTCTTCTTTACCATTCGCGACTTACCATACATTGCGGTTTTAGATGAGGACAACCATTTTTACGGTATCTTGACGCACAGCCGCGTTTTACGCATGCTGGCTGAGGCCTGGAACATCAATGCCGGCAGCTATGTTCTGACGGTAACGGTACCTGATGAACGAGGCGCCTTGGTAACGGCAGCCAAAGAGATCACGCGCTTTACCGACATTGCCAACGTCATCTCGTTAAACCTTGATCCAACTCAGACTCACAACAAGCAGATCCTGTTTACGTTGCCAGCCAGTGCCGACCAGGCTTTGGTTGATAAAGTCGTTAAGCGGTTGAATCGCAAAGGCTTTGAGGTCCCAGAAATTGAAGACCTGCATCCAAATTACTAATTGAAAAATTGATTTTTCCATATACAAAAAGATCCAGCCAAATATGACTGGATCTTTTTGTTTACGATAGATTCAAACTGATATGCAGTGCATGATCAACGTTTTTCATAATCCGATCGTCAAACCGCGTTAAATGCTTTTTTAAGCGCTGCTTGTCGATCGTACGCAGCTGTTCGAGTAAAATAATCGAATCATAGGCGATTCCCGATTCGGATGCTTTGATTTTAACGTGCGTCGGCAAGGTATTCTTGGTTAGTTGGGCCGTAATGGCGACTACGATCGTCGTCGGACTGTAGCGGTTACCGACATCGTTTTGAATAATCAGAACTGGCCGTACGCCGCCTTGTTCCGAGCCGATTACCGGTGATAGATCAGCTAGAAAAACATCACCGCGTTGAATCCGTATCTTCCCCATTCATCATCGCCTGCCTAGTCTTGATAACGCCGCAATAAACGTGGTGTAATACTGGTCAAGATTTCATAGTTGATCGTGTGCGCGTAGTCAGCCAGATCAGTTGCAAAAAGCGTCTTGTCTTTAGAAGTTCCCATCAAGACAGCCTCGGTACCAACCGGCATGGACTCAGGCAGTCGAATCATCATCTGATCCATGCAGATGCGACCCAAAATATCACATTCTTGACCATCCACTAACACCTTAAAGCCTTGCATCCGCCGTAGATAACCATCTGCATAGCCAATTGGCAAGGTAGCTACCCATTCGTCATTTTGAGCCGTATAGGTTGCGCCATAGCTGACCGACTCACCAGCCTTGAGATGCTTGACAAAGGTTGTTTTGGCAATGATTGAGGCAACCGGCCGCAAATCCAATGAATCCGGCAGTTCATGACCAGATGGATTGCAGCCGTACATTGAAATGCCCATCCGTACCGTATTGGCTGCGATCGTTTCGCGATGCCACATGCCAACAGCGGAATTAGCCATATGAACGTAAGGCGGTTTTTGATCAACAGCATCCAAAAACTCTTGCCAGCGCTGCAGCTGACGTTTGAAGTAGGTATCGTCAGCCTCATCGGCCGTTGCAAAGTGCGTAAACATCCCTTCAAAGACAAATACCGGCTGTCTAACCAGATCCAGGGCTTCCTTAAACTCTTTTACGCTTTGAAACCCAATGCGGCCCATACCGGTATCAAGTGCCAGATGGACCTTTAATGGTGGCAGCGACTCATGCTTGGCCAACTCGGCATACTCTTTTAGCCAAGAAGTGCTGCCAACCGTCAGTGAGATGTCATTTAGAGCCGCAATCGGTGCATAATGAACCGGTGTCAATCCCAAAACCAGCATCAGCCGATCAATTCCGGCATTTCTTAATTCCAGTCCTTCATCCAGCATGGCTACGCAAAAACCATCCACACCAGCTTCTTTAGCGGCATTGGCAACCGGAACGGCACCATGTCCATAGGCATCGGCCTTGACGACCGCCAAGATTCGACTGTTGGCTGGCAGAGCTGCCTGCTGCTGTTTGATGTTGTGTTTCAATGCCTTTAGGTCAACTACCATTGCGGCATCACGCAATTGTGCGCTAATCATTTCTCTGATCGCTTGTCCTTTCCAAAATGATTTCAGTCATTACCAGATCGGCGGTATGACTGACCGATGCCCACACCTGACCTTCAAATGGTGATTTAACCACGATCGGCCGACCACTTTGGTTATTGACGATCGCAATATCTTGAAAGCCAACCTCGCGACCGATCCCGGTTCCCCAAGCCTTGGCAAAAGCCTCTTTTAGCGACCAGCGACCGGCGATATATTCGTATCGGCGCCGACCGCCCAGCGTCGCTAATTGCTCCAGTTCAGGCGGCGTTAGAATCCGCTTAACGAAGCTGGGCGTTTTATCAACGGCACGCTTAACGCGGGCAATTTCCGTTAAATCAATTCCAAATCCTTGAATCATTGGCTATTGTTCCTGACCGCCACGTCGCCGAATGTTAAACCCACGTCGATTCTTGTTGTTTGAGTCCTCGCGATAGCTGCGCCGGCTCTTGCTTTGGCCGCTGCGCTTGCCGCCACGATAATTGCGGTGTGATGAGCTGCCATGACCATGACGGTAGCTGCCGGTACGATAGCCACTGTTTTGGCGACGTTTGCGCCGTGGCAATGGTCGTTCCGGCGTAATCTTAACTGGTACCTGACTGGCCGCCTCTTTGGTCATATCGTTAAGCAAAGCTGCTGCCAAGTCAAGCGCATCATGCGTTTCCAGCAATTTTTGGGCAGCTTCGGCATAGCGCTGCGTAGATGGCTGGGCAATCAATTCATCAATTTCGCTGACGGCACTGGCCAGTTGACCCTTAAAGGCCTCTTCTTCCGTAGGTGGCTTTAAGGGCAGCATCCGGACTTTGGTCAATTTTTCGATCTCATGCAGGTAATCCATCTCATTTGGCGTAACAAACGTTAGTGAGACGCCATGATGCCCGGCACGACCCGTTCGACCAATCCGGTGTACGTAGCTGTCGGGATCGGATGGAATATCGTAGTTGTAGACATGGGTAACGCCTGAAATGTCAAGTCCCCGCGCCGCAACGTCGGTAGCCACCAAAATATCCAGCTTGCCTTCTTTAAACCGCTTCATGATCTTGGTCCGTCGATCCTGCGTCAAGTCACCATGGATACCGGCCGCGTTGTAGCCACGGGCCGTCAAGCCTTTGGACAGTTCGTCGACACGCCGCTTGGTCCGACCAAATACGATCGTCAGGTCCGGATCCTGCACATCGATTAATCTGGTCATGATATCAAATTTTTCGTAGTCGCGTGCCCGTACGTAATATTGATCCACCAGGTCAGTCGTCAGCTCTTGAGCCTGAATGCGTACGGTTTTAGGATCCTTCATAAACTGCATGCCGATCCGCTTGATTTCTGGCGGCATCGTAGCACTGAACAGCAATGTCTGCCGCGTTACCGGCGTTTCGTTAATGATGGCCTCAATATCTTCCAAAAAGCCCATGTTCAGCATTTCATCGGCCTCATCCAAGACCAGCGTATGAATCTGACTGAGATCAACCGTGTGGCGTCGAATGTGATCACGCAGCCGGCCCGGCGTACCAACTAAAATCTCTGGCTGGTGCTTTAAGCTCTTGATCTGACGACGAATGTCAGCACCGCCGTAGACAACCTGAACCTTCGCCCGCTTGTCCTTACCAAGTCGATACAGCTCTTCTTGCGTCTGAATTGCCAGCTCACGTGTTGGTGAGATAATCAGTGCCTGAATAGCCGGATTCTGGGTATCGATGTGTTCAAGGATCGGTAGCCCAAATGCGGCCGTCTTACCGGTACCGGTCTGAGCTTGACCAATCACGTCATCGCCATTTAAAACCATCGGAATCGTCTGTTCTTGAATGGGCGTAGCTTCTTCATAGCCGCTGCGCTTGATGGCTTTAAGCAGGCTGTTTGACAACCCTAATTCTCCAAATTTCACTTAAATATATTCTCCTTAATTTTCAATCATGATCGTTCATGACTATGATTACTTTTCATTGGCACTGGCCAATTCTGCCAGGACCTTTTCTAAATGAATGCCATGACTGGCCTTCATCAAAACGGCATCGTCAGCTGTCAGTACTGCTTTGAGCTCGCTTGTCAGCTGCTCAAGCTGATCAGCATCATAGCTATGGATATCTGCTTGTGGATAACCGTCTTTAATCAGCTGATCTTTTAGATTGTTCATTTCCTTGCCAACCAGGTAAACGGCATCAATCTGATCATGCGAAATTGCCTCAGCCAAGCTGGCATGCAATTTGGCCGAAGCATCGCCTAATTCAAGCATGTCGCCCAATACGGCAATATGTCGGCCATTGGTCTTGACCGTGGCCAGCGTCTTGATAACCTGCTTAACGGCCGTTGGATTGGAATTATAGACATCGCTTAAGATCGCCTCGCCAACATCGCCTTGAATCCATTCAGCACGGTTGGCCGTTAATTCAACGCCAGCCAAGGCCTGCTGCATGTTTTCCGGCTTGACGTGCAGCAGCTTGCCAACCGTGATGGCTGCCAAGGCGTTGTTGACGTTGTATTCACCACCCATTGGCAGATCAAAACTCAATCCTGGCCATTCATTGACCTGGAACGTAACATGGCTAGGTGCAGTCGTAACACTGGTAGCATACAGATCATTACCCAATTCACGACCAAACGTCTTGGTGTACTGCTTGATCTTGGCGGCCCGTTCTTTAAGCAGCGGCTCATCCCCGTTGTAGACCAGCGTACCGTCTTCTTTGAGGCCGTGTACAATCTCCATTTTGGCATCGGCAATCTTGTCGCGCGTACCAAAGAATTCAATATGCGCTTCACCAATCATCGTGATGACTGCAATGTCAGGCGTAGTCAACTTGCTCAAAAAATCCAATTGTCCTGGACGATCCATTCCCATTTCAACCACAACGGCTTCTGTATTGGGATTCATATTGAGCAGCGTAACCGGTACACCAATCTCGTTATTGAAGTTGGCATAGGTTTTGGTTACATTCATTTGGCTTGCCAGGACTGCAGCCGTCATATCCTTGGTGGTCGTCTTACCATTGCTGCCCGTTACGGCAACCACGAACGGATTGATCTTGTGCAGGTAGTATTGGCTCAGTTCCTGTAAGGCCTGCAGCGGATCATCAACCACCAGCAGTGGCCGATCCATTTCCGGCAGATCGTGGTCGCTGGCCCAAAGCGATGCTACCGCGCCATTTGCAAATGCATTGGCGACGTATTGATGTCCGTCTTGTTCACCCATCAATGGAACAAACAGTGCCCCGTCTTCTAAGGCACGACTGTCAAAAGCCACGCTGGTCGCTTCCAGATCCTGCCATTTTGCAATATCATTTTGCACCCGAATTGCCTTGGCAATCTCGGCTAAACTCATCTTCATGAAAATTTCCTCTTTTGTTTATTTTTGAACTTTCGTACCGACTAGTCTAACTGATTAATTATATCACCCTTATGATCACAAAACGAGGGTTATAAATTTATCAATTGCATAGTTCTTAATTTTTAAGCATCAAAAAAGGCTCATGGCTATCAATCGGTATCCATGAACCCTTGTTTTAAAATATGCTACATTTCTTCCAGTCGGGTGATCCGATCCTCCAGTGGCGGATGCGTATCAAAAAGATGATCCAGCCAGCGATGACGCTTGGCGTTTTCTTCTGGATCGGTAATATAAAGCGAGGCGCTGCTTGGATCTGCCTGCTGCATTGGTTCGGCATGTTCCAGCTTACGCAAGGCACTGATCATCCCTTGTGGATTGCGCGTTAATTCTACCGAACCGGCATCAGCCAGATACTCGCGATTTCTCGACAAGGCCATCTGGGCAATGGCAGCTGCCAAAGGAGCCAGGATAATCAAAAGCACTGAGGCGATCATACCAAAAATGTTGACCCCACGATCTTCGTCATCATCGTGGCGGCCACCGCCCAGCCACCAAAAATTGCTGACCAGATTGACCAAAAACGAGATGGCTGCCGAAAGTGCCAATGCAATCGTCTGCAAGCGAATATCGTAGTTGCGGACGTGCGTTATCTCATGGCCCATCACGCCTTCCAGCTCTTCTCGATTCATCATCTGCATCAAGCCGGTCGTGGCAGCGACTGCCGAATGCTCAGGATCGTTGCCAGTTGCAAATGCATTGGGGCTGGGATCATCAATGATAAAAACCCGCGGCATTGGTACCTGTGCAACCATTGCCATATCTTCAACGACGTGCCAGAGTTCTGGTGACTCCGCTGCCGAATGAATCTCATGGGCATGATTCATGTTCATCACGACATCCGTTGACTGACCGATCATCACCGAAGTATAGATCAAAGCAATCACTAATGCCATGATGATACCCACAACTGCCGAACCAGCCAGCCAATAGCCGACTGCGGCACCAACCAGGGCTACCAGCAGACAAAAGCCGAAGACTACGTAGACCGTCCGCCGCTTATTCATATTAATTTGTTGATAAAGCATGCGTGTCCCTCAGCTCGATTTTAAAACTCAACTTTTGGCGTTTCCTTAGCCTCAGCTGGCACCTGCAGGTATTCAAACTCGGTAAAGTGATGAATCTTACCGACCAGATTGGATGGGAAAGCCTGCAGTTTTTCGTTAAAGCGCCGTACGCAGCTGTTATAGAGCTGACGCGAGTAGGCGATCTTGTTTTCCGTATTGGTCAGTTCTTCCATCAGTTTTTGATACTCCGCACTGGCCTTTAAGTCTGGATAGGCTTCGCTAACGGCAAACAGCGTCTTTAAGGTGCCACTCAGCTGATTGGAAATTTCCATGGTCTTTTGCGGATCATCTTCCATATTCATACCAGCCAGCTGATTTCTCAACGCGGTAACCTTTTCCAGCGTACCAGCTTCATATTTGCTGTACCCTTTAACCGTATTAACCAGATTTGGAATCAGGTCGTTTCGACGCTGCAGCTGAACGTCAATCTGACTGGCCGATTCCTCAACTTGATTGCGCGTGGTGACAAAGCCGTTGTACATGCTGACATACCATACAATCAGCAGAATCACGACTACTGCAACGATAATTGCTGCCATCATAAACTACTACTCCTCCTTAAGAGATTGATTTTCTTAATGATAACAGTTAATGATAAGTGAATAAAATGATTTTGCTGTTTTGCATAAAAACTTAAACTTTTATAGAATAATTTGTAAAAGTATTGATAAGGAGTTTTTTATGAAAGTCTTATTCGTCTGTCTGGGCAACATCTGCCGCTCACCAATGGCAGAGGCGATGTTTAAACAGATGATTGCCCAAAATCATCTTGCTGACCAGGTTCAAGTCGACTCCGCTGCAACCAGCTATGAAGAAGAAGGTAATGGTCCCCATCCTGGTGCCTTAAAAATCATGCACAAGTACCATCTGCCAACTGAAGGCCTAATCTCAAGACCAATCAGCCAAGCCGACTTTGATACGGCCGACTTGATCATCGGTATGGACGATATGAATATCCGCCATTTAAAAGCCATTGCACCTAAAAAAGACCGTGATAAAATCTACGAGGCCTTTGACATAGTACCAGGCAAAAAGGGCACGTCAATTCCCGATCCCTGGTATACGCATCGTTTCCAGGACACCTACGACAGTTTGGCCGAAGCTTTGCCATATTGGCTGGACGTCGTTAAAGAACAGCTGCAGACCAAATAAAAAAAGGATCGGCGCATTTTGCGTCTGATCCTTTTTTGGTTAATCGCGCCCAGTCGTGTATTTACTGCTGAGGGCTTTTTGGGCTTTTTTAGGTGCCTGGGAGAACTTCTCGCTGCGCACCAATTTACCGCGAATCATCAAGCGGCCCTTCCCAGTATCATCACATGTAATCAAGGTAACGATGGCCTTTTTGGTATCGTTGACGACTTGAACGTCAGTGGCCTTAATAAACTTGCGCTGATAGATCCGATATTCATAAACGCGATCCATATCAGTCAGATAGATCATCTGACCTTTTTTAGCATGGTAGTAAAGCGGCGAGAACAAGATTTTACTGCCATTGGCCATATTATGTCCAGCCAGCGCATAATTACCCTTGCCCATCTGCATGTCCTCGCGCATGGTTCCAGCCGCCAGCGCTAACGTGGTATTGTCAACCCCTTTGGCTATTGGGAGTACCATATCAATGTCAGGAATGGCAATCTCACCAATCACGTTGATGGCTTGTTTTTTGGCACGGGCCTCGGCAACGCTTTGCAGACTGAGGTCTTGAACACTGTCAAAATCATAGCTGGCCTTTTTCTTTTGATTTTTGACTACTGCCTTGCGCGTTACCGCAGGACGATAGCTATCAACTAATGCTGACTTAATCTGCTGGTTGAAGATCAAGACCAGGCCAACGATAAAGAGAATTGCCGCGGCACTCCAGCGCAGCCAGTTTAACTTGCGATGCATGTTTTGCTTCCTCGACTTTTATAATGATAAAACAAAAGCCCCACCGCGGAAAATCCAGCAGTGAGACTTTTGGCCAAGATGCGGCTTACTTGAGGCCGTACTTCTTGTTGAACTTGTCCACGGCACCATCGGCTTGCGTGAACTTTTGCTTGCCCGTGTAGAATGGGTGAGAATCAGAGGTAACTTCAACCCGGATCAGTGGGTATTCGTTGCCGTCTTCCCATTTAACGGTTTCCTTAGAAGTAGCAGTAGAACCGGAGATAAACTTGTAGCCGGTTGCTGAGTCTTCAAAAACTACCAAGTGGTAATCTGGATGAATTCCTTGTTTCATAAATTTTACGCTCCTTTTGCCATGAATCATTGCCTGAAACATAGATAATCAACCTTCACAGATTAACATATCTTTGTCCAACTTGCAACTACTCTGTCATTTTCTATTCTTCTTCAATTCTAACGTCGGCATTTAAACGGTTAAGTTTCCAGACAACTCGGTCATAACCGCGCAAAATATGGTCGGCATCATGAATGACCGTTTGACCATCTGCCATCAAGCCAGCAATCATTAAGGACGCTCCGGCCCGAATCTCACCAGCCTTAACATCGGCACCGTGCGGTTTTTCCGTATGACGAACGACGATCTGGCCATCTTGGGTCTCAATATTCATTCCCATCTTTTGCAGTTCAGGGACGTGCTTGACTCGTTTTGGATAGATCGTATCAACAATCGTGCTTTCTCCGTCAGCCTTGGAAAGCAGCGGCGTCAATGGCTGTTGCAGGTCGGTAGCAAAACCTGGGTAAGGCATCGTCTTGACGCTGATCGGCTTGAGGTGGTCGGTTTTGGGAACATAGATCTTATCGCTGTCGATCTGCAGGTCAACCCCCATGTCAACCAGCTTGCTGGTATAAGCCTCCAAGTGTTCTGGAATCACGTTGTTCAACATGATTCCATCACCCATTGCAGCAGCCAATGACAGGTAGGTCCCGGTCTCGATCCGGTCGGCAATGATCGTATGCGTGTTCATTGATTGCAGCGTATCAACGCCGGTGATGCGAATCGTATCAGTCCCAACACCACGAATCTTAGCCCCCATGTTGTTCAAGAAGGTTGCCAAGTCAACGATTTCGGGTTCACGAGCCGCGTTTTCGATAATCGTGGTTCCCTGAGCCCGTACGGCGGCCAAGACCGCGTTGATCGTAGCACCAACTGAAACCATATCCATAAAAATCCGCGTTCCATGCAGTCCGTTTGGCGCGTCCATCTTTACGGTACCGCCCGATTCGCTGACGTTGGCGCCTAAAGCCTTGAAAGCCTTCAAGTGCTGGTCGATTGGCCGAGGACCAATGTTGTCGCCACCTGGGAAAGTTACCGTTGCTCGATGAAAACGGCCAAGCAGGGCTCCCATGAAATAATAGGAAGCCCGCAGACTCTTGATCGCCTTGCTGGGCAGTTCAGCTTCCATGATTTGAGTGGGGTCAATATTTAAGACGCCATGCTTGAACGATGATTTGACGTTCATTGACTCCAAAATAATCATCAGATTGTGAACATCCAAGATATCCGGCACGGTATCAAACTGAACAGGCGTATCGGCCAGAATAGCCGCCGGAATCAAAGCCACGGTACTGTTCTTGGCTCCGCCGATGGTTACTTCGCCCGAAAGTCGGTTTCCTCCTTGAATGATCATTTTTTTCATGATTGTCTTTTCCTCGCTTACAAAATTGATAATTGTTTTCTAAGTTGAATCTTTCTTTATTTTTAAAACAGTCAGCTTTAATGATAATTAATAAACCGCTAAATTACAACCTTTTCAAACAATCTTCATAACTTACGCCTTGCCAGTCTAAAAAGCGACGTGACCATCTCTGATCGCGTCGTTTTTTATGATACAGACTAATTATTTTTGATTTTCGGCAGCCGCCTTAACGAAGGCAGCAAACAGACCTTCTGGACGGTTTGGCCGTGACAGGAATTCTGGGTGGTACTGAGCTGCAACGAAGAATTTGTTCTTTGGCAGTTCTACGACTTCAACCAGATTACGATCTGGATTGACACCAGAAATAACCAAACCGGCTTGTTCCATAGCTTCACGATATCCATTGTTGAATTCGTAACGGTGACGATGGCGCTCATGGATCATCGTCTTGTTGTCATAAGCAGCCGCAGCCTTGGTCCCAGCCTTGAGCTTGCATGGGTATGAACCCAGTCGCTGCGTACCACCCATATTTTCAACATCTTCTTGATCCGGCATCAGATCAATGATGTTGTGTTCAGTGTTTGGATTGAACTCGGTTGAGTTGGCATCCTTGTAGCCCAGTACGTCACGAGCAAATTCGATGCAGGCCGTCTGCATCCCCAGGCAGATCCCTAGATATGGTACGTCATTTTCACGTGCGTACTTGATTGCGGCAATCATTCCTTCGACCCCACGAGAGCCAAAGCCGCCGGGAACCAAGATTCCATCATACTTGCCCAGCTTTTCAGCCACGTTTTCATCGTTGATGTCTTCAGAGTTGAAGTGGTCAATCTTAACCTTAGCGTTGGCTGGGTAGCCGGCATGGCGCAGCGCTTCGTTAACTGAGATGTAGGCGTCTTGCAAATCCGTGTACTTACCAACCATCGCAATCGTTACCGTGTTGGTCAGACCATTTTCAATGTGGTGAATCATATTGGTCCAGTCACGCATGTCAGCTTCTGGAACGTCCAGGCCAAAGTGGTCGACTACCAGTTGGTCCATTCCCTGCTTTTGCAGCTTCAGTGGAATTTCATACAAAACCTTGACGTCGCGCGATTCGATAACGGCATTTTCATCAACGTCACAGAACATGGCAATCTTTTTGCGCATGCTGTCGGTAATCGGTGCTTCCGTCCGTACGACCAAGATGTTAGGCTGAATTCCCAGACCCCGCAGCTCACGAACGCTGTGCTGAGTCGGCTTAGTCTTCATTTCGCCAGCTGCATGCAGGTATGGGATCAGCGTAGCGTGAATGTAGAGCACGTTCTCGGCGCCGGCATCCTTTTTCATTTCCCGAATAGCTTCCATAAACGGTTGTGATTCGATATCCCCAACCGTACCACCAATTTCAGTAATCACGATCTCAGCATCCGTACTCTCGCCGGCCCGCTTGATTTTGTCTTTAATGGCATCGGTAATGTGTGGAATTACCTGAACCGTCCGACCAAGGTAGTCGCCACGCCGTTCCTTGTGCAGCACTTCTGAGTAAATCTTACCAGTCGTAACGTTGGAGTACTTGTTTAAGTTATTGTCAATGAACCGTTCGTAGTGTCCCAAGTCCAAGTCGGTTTCTGTACCATCATCGGTAACGAAAACCTCACCGTGCTGGTAAGGGCTCATCGTCCCAGGGTCCACGTTCAAGTATGGGTCAAACTTTTGAATGGCCACTTTCAGCCCCCGGTTTTTCAGCAATCGGCCAAGAGATGCAGCAATGATCCCTTTGCCCAATGATGAAACAACCCCACCAGTTACGAAAATGTATTTAGTCATTATTTATCTCCTTTTGGAACTGCGTCCGGTTCTCTAATACAAAAAGGCTCCCCATTTCATTGAAACAGGGAGCCTTTTAAAACGAAAAGTCCCAAGATAAACTTGGGAGCCCAAGTAAAATAATACAAAGACCAGACTGGTTAGTCAAGAGTGATGTATTATTTATTCTTCTTCGTCGTCATCTTCATCGTCGTCTTCGTCATCGAAGCCTTCTGATGAGAGCTGATCTTCCAGATTGGTATCCTCATCGTCGTCACCCAGAGGATTGTCTTCATCGTAATCTGGGTTATCGTAATCTTCTTCTTCGCTGCTGCTGTCATCTTCGTCGTCAACGTCAGCCAGATCGTCATCTTCTGGATCATCGTTGTCGTAGTCGATCACGTCGTCTTCATCAGCACCTGCCAAGAAGGCATTGACTTTGCGACGCTTCTTCTTTGGACGATCCTCTTCTTCTTCGTTTTCGCCAACCGTGGCTTCATCGATTGATTCATATGGGTACCATGCACGCAGGCCCCAAGTATTGTCACCAAGGGAAATAAAACTGCCATCGACGTTCAGGTCCGTGTAGAACTGTGGGAGCCGTTCCCGAATCTCCTCATCGCTCTTACCAAGATATTGCTGAACCTCGTTGGTCAAATCAGCGAACGCCATTGCTTCACCATGGTAGGCCAAAATAGCGTGCGCTACTTCGATCATGGACAGTTCTGACTTGTCTTGGCCATCGAAAACCTTTAAATCCAAATGGGTTAAATCCAAACTGGTGCACATCCCTTCAAAAAGTCTCAAAAAGTCTACTCTACATAATACGATATTACGCGCCAAATTGCAATTGAATCTGATAGTTACCAATCAATTGATCCTGCATCAGCAGCTGATAGTGAATCTCGATTTGACCGGCAACGGCTGCCAGATTCAAGTCGGCATCCATACGACTGGTAACAACGCGCAAGGTAATCCGCCCATATTCTGTTTGATAATGCGTCATATTTTCGCCGCCATTAGCAAACTTAAAATGCGTTTTCTGTGCGCCGCTGCGGATCAAGTGAATCTCGTCTTCTGCAATTCGAAACTGAACCGGTGTGGCCTGGCTGCCCTGATGCTCGACATAGCGCAGATAGTGCTGACCGTTTTCCAGCGTTACGAATTGACCGTCTTCTTCAAAATGATAATGATCGCTTTTGCCATCTTGAGTCATCTTTGTATTTAAGCTGACCTTGACTGGTACAATGGATTTGATAGACTTGGCCCCCTTTGTTCGATTTTTTCAATTTGATTATACGCGGATTGTTTTTAATTTCTCAACCAATGCGGGTTAAATAATATTTTTGTATAATTAAATCAACTGTTTTTTCTAAGGAAAGGATTAGTCATGACATTTAAAGATGAACAGCTGCCGCGGGAAAAAGTCTTTCGCGACCCGATCCACGGCACGATTATCGTTGACAATCAAATCATTCTCGACTTGATTGATACGCCGGAATTTCAACGGCTACGCAGAATCAAGCAGCTCGGCACCTCTTCGATGACCTTTCATGGCGCCGAGCATTCCCGCTTTGGTCATTGTCTGGGCGTCTATGAAATTACGCGGCGCATCTGCAATTTGTTTCAGCGCAACTATCCTCAGCAGTCACCAAATGATGGTCTCTGGAATGATCAAGAGCGACCAGTTGCCCTATGTGCAGCCTTGCTTCATGATCTGGGGCATGGACCATACTCACATACGTTTGAACATATTTTTCACACTGATCATGAGCAGATCACCCGACGCATCATCACCAGCGAATCAACCAGCATCAACCGGATTTTACAGCGCGTTGGCAAGGATTTTCCCCAAAAGGTTGCCAGCGTGATCGATCATACCTATCAAAATCCGCAAGTAGTGCAGCTGATCTCCAGCCAAGTTGATGCCGATCGCATGGACTACCTGCAGCGCGACTCATATTATACAGGGACCAATTATGGCAAGTTCGATCTGGATCGCGTCTTGCACATGATGCGGCCAGTCAAGGATGGCATTGCTTTTGAAATTAATGGCATGCATGCCGTCGAGGACTACATTCTCAGCCGGCTGCAGATGTATCTACAAGTTTACTTTCATCCAGTCTCACGCTCAATGGAGGTTATCTTGGATCACTTACTGATGCGGGCCAAGTGGCTTTATCAGCATCCCAGTCAGTATCAGCCGGAATTCACGCCTAAGCTCTTGATGCCGTTTTTCAATGGCCACTATGATTTAAACGACTACCTGACACTTGACGATGGCGTTTTGACTACTTATTTTATTCATTGGATGAGTTCCAGCGATCGCATTCTCAGCGATCTGGCACAGCGTTTTATCAACCGGCGACCGTTTAAATCCGCGGTTTATGATCGAAAAACGCGCTTTATGCTGCCAAGGCTGCGTGAGCTGATTGCCACGGCTGGTTTTGATGTTGACTACTATACAGCTGTCGACTCCAGCTACAAGCTGCCCTACGACACCTATAACCCACAAGATTTTAAGCCCCAGACTCAAATTGAGCTCATCTATCCTAATGGTGAGCTGGTTGAGCTGTCACAGGTCAGCACGCTGGTAGCAAGCGTCTCAGGTCGTGAAGCTGGCGATCAGCGCTTCTTTTTCCCGCGCGAGATGCTGACTGAACAAGACGACATCGAGATTTTTGAGCCGATCTACGAAGCATTTCAACACTGTATCAAAAACAACCAAGTCATTGCCAACTAAACTCAGGAGGTTTTTTTATGTCAATCAAACTTGTTGCCATTGATATTGATGGCACGCTGATCAACGACCATCGTCAAATCACCCCGGCAACCGTTGCCGCTATCAATGAGGCTACCAAACGCGACGTTCGGATCGTTTTGTGTACCGGTCGTCCGATGACTGGCGTCAAGGCCTACGTTAACCAACTGGGCCTGGCTGATTCTGCCAGCGAATACGTTATCTGTTATAATGGTGCCCTGGCCCAGGCTACTGATGGCACCGTTTTGGCTCACTACACGGTCGATTTTGACGACTATATTGACTTTGAAGCGTACTGCCGCAAGCAAAACGTCTCTTCTATCATTGAAACCAGCAACTACATTTACACGCCTAATCAGGATATCAATCCATACACGGTCTACGAGTCCAATCTGGTATCAATGCCGTTGCGCTACCGCAGCATGGATCAGCTAAATCACATGCGCGAATCGATTACGATCGGCAAAGCCATGATGACCGATGAAAAAGAAAAGATCGACGCTGCTTTGGCCAATATGCCAAAAGAACTAAGCAATCGTTTCCGCGTCGTTCGCAGCGAGGCCTTCTACCTGGAACTGATCAACAAGCAGACCAGCAAAGGCGTGGCCTTGGCTGCTTTGACTGATAAGCTGGGACTGAATGCCGACAACGTTATGGCAATTGGCAACGCGCAAAATGATGAGTCCATGATTGAATTTGCCGGAACCGGCGTTGCAATGGCCAACTCAATTGAACACACTTTGCAGATGGCTGATGTAGTTACCGAAAATGACAATAATCACGATGGGGTTGCCGAAGCTATTGAAAAATATGTCTTAAATGCCTAATAATCAACAAAAAAGCGTCGCAGATGGTGCGACGCTTTTTTGTATGGCCTAGCCCTGGGCCCTTTGATGGTGTTCTTTAATCAACTGTTGCTGCAGCTTAAACAGCTTTGGCGTCAGATATACCTGGCAAATATCTGGATTGATCAGCCGCTGGGTTGCTTTTGGCAGCTCAGCCAGCTGATGCTTCATTGAGGCTTGCAGCTTCATGACATTGGTTTCAATTGGCTGTGCATTTTGACCAACGACTTCTTGTTGCAATGGTTTGGCAATAAAGTTGCTCAATTCAATCTCATCATTGGTTGCCAATGGATCAGCATTGATTGCATAAAGCGTGGCTGGCAGCTCTTCATCGGCCAGTGCAATCACATCGGCAAAGGCAGCCTTGGGGACATCCTTTTTGTAGAGCCGATAGACCATCTTGTCGCCGGGCAGCGTTACCTTTTCACGACTGTTGCTGAGCTTGATCTTTGGCTGCCATTGACCATCTACCTTTAAGGCCGCCATTTTGTAGACTCCGCTCAAAACCGGTGAAGTCGAGCTGGTAATCAGCTTTTCACCAATCCCAAAATTATCCAGTGGTGCCCCTTCTTTGAGCAGTGCTTGGATCACGGTTTCATCTAGCGCATTGGAGGCCGTGATCTTAGCATTTTCAAATCCAGCTTCATCCAGCATTTGCCGTGCCTTGGTTGCCAATTGAGTCAAATCACCGGAATCAATCCGAATCCCAATTGGCTCATGACCAGCAGCCCGCAATTCCTTAAAGACCTTAATTGCATTTGGCACCCCGCTCTTTAAGACGTCATAGGTATCAACCAACAGTGAGGCACTGTCGGGGTAAATCTGAGCCCATGCCCGAAAAGCCGTCAGTTCGTCAGGATAGCTTTCAATCCAGCTGTGTGCCATCGTCCCAGCAGCCACCAGGCCAAATTTCTTGGCTGCCAAACAGTTGGACGTGCTGGTACACCCACCGATGACAGCAGCCCGTGCACCAAAAACCGAGGCATCTGGTCCCTGTGCCCGCCGCGCGCCAAATTCCATCACCGCACGTCCTTCAGCTGCCGCACAGATACGGCGCGACTTGGTAGCAATCAGTGACTGATGGTTCAAGATGTTTAATACAAACGTTTCCAGTAATTGACACTGCAGCAATGGGCCCTTAACCGTCAGCATTGGCTCCCGTGGAAATACCGGCGTACCTTCCGGAATTGCCCGAACCGTGCAGGAAAACTCCAGATTGGCCAGGTAGTCTAAAAAGCCAGCCGAAAACAGATTTAATGATCGCAAGTAATTGATGTCATCATCCGTAAAGTGAAAATTCTCCAAGGCCTCAACAACCTGGGCCAGCCCAGCCGCAATGACAAAGCTGCCATTATCGGGAACGTTGCGGTAAAAGACGTCAAAAACCGCTTCTTGGTCATGCGGCAGGGTCGCATAGTAACCATTGGCCATCGAAAATTCATACAGATCCGTCAACAATTCTTCAGACATTGCCATTTTCTCTCTCCCTCAACTTATCTAACTTTGCTTAATCTTTAATTCGTGCGTTCAATACGTTTTTAAAATGCCGCATTGCCCAGTCTTGACCAGTTGGATCAAAAGTTGCTACGGCTTTTTCATGTACGACGATCTGGTAATTCAGATCATAGGCAGCAATCGCCGTATGCAAAATGCAAATATCCGTGCAGACTCCGGTCAAATGCAGCGTGTCGATTTTTCTTTCACGCAAGCGCAGATCCAAGGGCGTGCCACAAAATGATGAATAGTGCGTCTTGTCCATTAAAATGACATGCTCATCATCTTTATGCTCTTCATACCAATTGCCAAGCTGACCATAAAGCTTGCGACCCCAGGTTCCTCTAACGTTGTGCGGGGGATATAATTTGCTTTCCGGATGATACGGATCATTTGGCTGATGAACGTCGGTTGGCAGATAGACCCACTTACCGGCCTTTAAAAATGAGTCGGCCAGTTCTGTAATGTGATCGTCTAGAGCCTGGGCGGGCTTGCCACAGGTCAGGGCACCATCATCAGCAACAAAGTCGTTGGTATAGTCAATAATCAGCAGTGCCTCGTTTGCCATTTGTTTCACCTCTCGAATTACTGGATAAAAGTATAAATTACTTTAATAAGTGCAAAAAAAGTAAAGTTGACTTTAATTGTTGTCAACTTTACTCCTTTCCAATGGATTTGGCAAGCTCGCCAATGCATATATCTTAGGAGGCCGACCGCTGCGCTTGCGCGTGGTAGCCGTCCCGACTTCTTTAAAAAGATGCTGATGCGTTTTGCGAAAATTGGAATTATCAATCTGGTCAGCTCGCAACTGCCAAAACGGCGCATAAACCTCACGGGCCTCTTTAAGCGTAAACGTTGGTCCTAACACCTGCAGAACCGTTGGCTGGTAGTCCAGCTTATTGCGAATCCGCTGAATGGCCGTCGTAACGATTTGATCATGATCAAACGCCAAGGCCTGTGAGGTATCAGAAAGATCAAACTGCTGCTTGCCATCACTTAATAAATAATGATGGCCGAAATTCTCAAAAGCAAACCATTCTGCAGCTACCGCACCATAACCAGGCTTTAGTTTGGGCATGGCCGGCAAAAAAGTCATGTAGGCCAACGCCAAGGCCCGCTCCCCCACTGAACGATGTGGAGCCGTAAATGTTGCCAACTGTTCAGTTGCCGTTGAACGTACCTCAAGACCAATCTTGTCTTTGATCAGGCGCAATGCTGCATCATCGGCACTTTCCGTACTGCGCAAAAGCGTTTCCGGCAAGGCCCAGGCATCTTGAAATGGGGCTTCCGATCGCTTGATCAAAAGCAGCTGCATTTCATGCGTCTGCCGATTAAAGCTCCAAATGATGTTGGTGATTGTAATCAACGGACGGGCAATAATTTCCTCGCTCATTCCATTTCTCACCTTCTTAGTTGAATATTAGCCGATTTTTTCCACCGCACCGGTTACGGCATTATATTGATAGATGCCAATCAAGTGGGCAACGGTATTGTCATCATTGTTTTGACGAACTTCAAAGGTGTACACGTCGCCATCCTTACCCTCTGGAATGATTCCATAACTGGATTGGTTAAAGCTCATCTTGGCTGCAAACGCATCAATCACGTCCATACCAGTCTGACTGGCCGCCTGTGAGTTAGCCGCTGAACTGGATGAACTGGCAGCCGATGAAGCACTCGTGCTGTTCGAAGTACTCATGCTGGTCTGACTGGCAGAGCTGGTTGAAGCTGACTGCTGAGCCTGCTTGACCTTGTTTTTCATGCTGATAAACGCAGAGCGCATTGGCTTGGAACTTGACGATACCGAAGCCAGATCACTGGCAGCCTCCTCATATTCCTGATCGTTATAGGCATCTTGAGCCGCTAAGTATTTTTGCAGATCCTTAATCATGCTGCGAGTCTGTGAATCGGGATTCTTAACTGCCAGCAGCGTTTTCAATGCTTCCTTGTACTGACCGGACATGATCTGATTATTGGCAGTATCCCGCGCCTTGGAAGCAGCTGTCGTCTTGGTAGAAGATTGTGACGACGCAGAAGACGACTCGCTGGACTGAGTAGACGTACTGCCACATCCAACCAGGCCAAACATGACCATTACTGAAGCCATGCCCAGCATGAGTCGCTTCATCGAAGTTTTGATTTTCATATTTTTTGCTCCTTTATGTCTTGCCTCAACCAGTATAACATGGACTGCCACTTTGCCTCAAAATCAAAAAGAGCCGCCCATCAGCGACTCCTGAAGCATAGTTTGATCAATCTTCGTTGGCTTGTTCAAAACGATTGTTGAACAATGGACTGACCGGGCGATTTTCGTTGATCCGCTTGATGGCTGATCCAATCAGCGGCGCCACCGAAACCTGCACGATCTTGTCAATCTGCTTTTCAGCCGGCAGCTGGATTGAGTCCGTAACGACGACCTGTTTTAATGGCGAGTTATCCAAACGCTCGATGGCTGGACCGGATAAAACGGCGTGAGTTGCTGAAGCATAGACTTCTTCTGCACCAGCATCCATCAGTGCCTGCGCACCTTTTGAGATCGTACCGGCAGTGTCGATCATGTCATCAATCATAATGCACTTTTTACCCTTAACGTCACCAATGATGTTCATGATCTTGGCAACGTTTGGCCGTGGCCGCCGCTTGTCGATAATGGCAATTGGCGCCTTCAAAAACTCAGCCAGGGCCCGTGCCCGCGTAACCCCACCATGGTCAGGCGAGACAACAACGGCATTGGCAGCCACGCCTCCATTGATAAAGTAGTCAGCCAAAAGCGGTGCCCCCATCAGATGGTCAACCGGAATATCAAAGAAGCCTTGAATCTGAGCTGCATGCAGATCGAGGGCAACGATCCGCGTTACGCCGGAATTCTGCAGCATGTTGGCAACCAGCTTGGCCGTGATGGGTTCCCGGCTCCGCGCTTTACGATCTTGCCGTGCGTAGCCATAGTATGGCAAGACCACGTTGATCGTATTGGCACTTGCACGACGCAAGGCATCGATCATGATCATCAGCTCCATCAGGTTGTCATTGACAGGAGCTGAGGTTGACTGAATCACGTAGACATTATCACCACGAACGCTTTCTTCGATGTTGATCTGAATCTCGCCATCGCTAAAGCGGTCAACCGAAAGCTTACCCAGTTCCACGCCAACTTCTTCGGCAATCTTTTCTGCCAAGGGACGATTGGAATTTAGGGCAAAGATTTTTAATTTAGGGTCAGCATAACGTTCTTTCATGGGGTCCTCCGAAATCTGCATACTTTTTCCAACACTCTAATCATATTGATTTAAAGCACAAAAAGCAACTGTTACCAAGGAAGCTTCTTGGCATAATCCGGTTTATTGACCTGACGTGCCCGTGCGATTGCCATGTCGAAACGCTCAGTACTGTCCGTAATCGTCGATCCAGCCGCAACAAATGAGTCTTCAGCAATATTAACTGGTGCAACGATGTTTGAATTGCTGCCGATAAAAGCATGATCACCAACGTTGGTGTGATGCTTTTTAGAACCATCGTAGTTGACAAAGACCACGCCGCAGCCAATATTGATGTTCTTGCCCAAGGTTGCATCGCCAACGTAACTCAGATGACCGATCTTGGTATTTTCACCAATGTAGGCCTTCTTGATCTCACAGAAATTTCCGATGTGAGCGCCCTTGCCGATTTCAGCTTGCGGACGCAGGTGACTATTGGGGCCAATGTCGGAACCGGTGTGCATTTCGGATTCTTCCAGCGTTGAGGCATAAACCTTAACGTCATCATGCAACACGGAATCCGTAATTACGGAATGGGCTCCAATAAAACAGTCACTGCCGATTGTCGTATTGCCTTTAATTACGACGTTGCCTTCAATAACCGTATCACGTCCCACCTTGACGTCGGCATCAATATAGGTCGTGTCGGGATCAACCATGGTAACACCGTCTTGCATCAATTGAGTGTTGATGCGCTTTCTCATGATCTTGTTGGCCCGGGCCAAGGCAACGCGGTCATTGACCCCCATTGATTCATCAAAATCATTCATCCGGTAGGCCGTGACGATTTCACCATGGCTCTTTAAAATACCGATGACATCGGTCAGGTAATATTCGCCCTGAGCATTGTCATTATTGATTAATTTCAGGGCCTGGAACAGTTTTTCATTGTCAAAGCAGTAGACCCCAGTATTGATTTCGTGAATCTCCTGTTCTTCACGCGTGGCATCCTTTTGTTCAACAATCCGCTCAACGATGCCCACGTCATTACGAACAATACGACCATAGCCGGTTGGATCCGGTGCCACTGAAGTCAAAATGGTGACTGCCGCATGACGCTGCTCATGGTATTCAAACATCTTGTTAAAGGTCGCAGCGGTAAACAAAGGCGTATCCCCGCTAACGATCAGCGTTTCACCCTTTTGATCACCCAGCAGCTGCTCAGTCTGCATAACGGCATGACCGGTCCCCAGCTGCTGTTTTTGCAAAGCATATTTGGTCCGATTGCCCAGCGTCTGCTCAACGGTTTCGGCACCATAGCCAACTACCGTTACGATGTTGTCGATCTTGGCTTTTTCCAGCTGACCCAAGACATGTTCAACCATCGTTTTGCCACATACCTGGTGCAATACTTTATAAAGCTTGGACTTCATCCGCGTACCCTTGCCGGCCGCGAGAATAATTGCATTGCGTTGCGTCATATTGATTTATTTCTCCTTTTTATTGCCAAATACGGCTTCCATGTAGCTGCCTGGCTGAGCAGTGATTTTTTTGTTGGTCGTGTCATCAACTGCCTGAACCTTAATTAAAGACGTGCAGCCGTCAACCAGTCGCTGACCGCTGAATTGTCCCTCAGCAAATACCGTCATGCCAACCAAGTGAGCGCCGAACTCTTCGATCAGCGACTTCATGCCGTTCAGCGTGCCGCCACCCTTCATAAAGTCGTCCACCACGATTACATTGGCGCCTTCCTTAAGTGTCCGCCGCGAAAGCTCCATTTTCTTGATCCGTTGTGATGAACCAGAAACATAGTTGACGCTGACCGTTGATCCTTCAGTAATGTGTGAGCTGTTGCGCACGATTACGAATGGCTTATTCAGATACATTGCTACGCTTTGTGCAATCGGAATCCCCTTGGTTTCAACCGTCATCACCACGTCAACGTCATCGTCAACGTACTGCGTTGCAATCAAGCGACCAACTTCACGCAGCACGTCTGGTCGACCCAAAAGATCTGACAGATAGACATAACCACCTGGTAAAAGACGGCTGTCGTCATCAACTGCCTTAACCAGATCATCAATGACCTGCGCAGCATTCTCTTCAGAGTAGAGCAGCGTCAAACGGGCTCCGCCACTGGCACCAGGCAGAGTTTCCAGACGACCAACGCCCCATGTGTGCAGCGTCCGCCGAATGATGCTTAGATCCTCACTGATTGATGACTTGGCCGAGCCGTAACGTTCACCAAAAAACTTTAATGAAACTAATGTCCGTGGGTGTTCCATCAAATAGCGCGTCATATCAACCAAGCGATTACTGCGTCTGACTTTCATGTGATCTCCCTCTTTTACTTGAGCTAATAATTATTGATACCTTCAAATCATACCATAATAGTTCGTCTTTTACCGCAATTTTATTTATAATCTTACAAGCTATTTCGGTAAATAATCATAATAATCACGGCACCTAAAAGGATTAACCAATTTAGATAAGCAAAAAAGAGAAATTCCGGACTAAACATTATCATTAGTGCATTTTACGACCAAAATTAAAAAACACCGCCCAAAGCTTGAGCCGTGTCTTATTTTAACACTTTCTGTTAATCGTTGACCAAATGCTGGAAAATCAATGCGGATATGTAGATTGTCACCTCAATCACCGCAATAAAGAAGCTGACCGGCCAATTGGTTAGATAACCCAGGTAAAGTCCCAGCCAGGTCCCCAGCATTGCAAACAAAATCGCCAAAACGATCATCTTGGCCACGCCATGCGTAAAATACTTAGCACTGGCTGCCGGCAGCGTCAGCAAAATAAAGATCAAAAGCGAGCCAACAATCTGGGCTGCCACGCTGACGCTTAGTGCCAACAAAAGCAAAAAGATGATCGAGACGATCGTACCATTGACGCCATTGACCCGTGCACCAACCGCATCAAACGAGTCAAACTTCAGCTGCCGATAGCCGATCAGCACGACCGCCAATACCAAAAGCGACAGCCCCACCAGCTGCCAGACCTCATGTTTACTGATACCGACCACGCTGCCAAACAAAATGCTGGTAGCCGAGCTGGCCGTTTGACTAGACAGTGACAAAAACAAGATGCCCAGCCCGATAAACAGCGCCGAAACCGCACTGATCACGGCCTCCCGACGTGATTCTTTGATACTCATTTGTCCGACCAAAACTGAGCTCAGCATGGTAAACAAAAGCATGCCATTTAAGGCTGGCCAGCCAGCAAAGACGGCAAATGAAGCCCCCGCAAAGCCAATCTCTGACAGGGTATGCGTCAAAAAAGACATATTGCGCGCCATTACAAAGACGCCGATCGTTCCGCTAACGATGGCGATAAACGTTCCTGCCATGAATGCATTGCGCATAAAACTCAACTCAAACATTTTTTACCCCCTGCCGAAACTCAGCGATTGGCCCCGTCTGATAGTGACCCGGCATCATCTTCAGATAACGCGTACCGTATTTTTGCGCCAGTTCCCAGTCATGTGTAATAAAAATCACGCTCAAGCCCTGTTTTTGCAGCTTGGCAACCAGATCCAGCAGCTCGTATTTCATTTCATTATCTAGGCTGGCCGTCGACTCATCCAAAATCAAAAGCCGCGGGCTGCCCAACAGTGCCTGCGCCAGATAGGCACGCTGCTTTTCACCGCCTGAGGCTTGGCCCAGCTGGCGTTCTTGAATGCGAATCAGATCCGTTAGCTCCAGAATCTGCTTTAAATGCTGGCGTTCCTTTTTATTTAGCCATGGCCGCAGACTCTTGCCGGCGTTTAAGGCCACAAAGTCTTTGATTGACAGCGGATACTCTTCATCAAGATTGCGAAATTGCGGTACATAGCCAATTTTCAGTTTTTCTTGCATGGCAATCGTGCCTTTTTTCGGCTTGAGCTGTCCTAAAAGTGCCCGCACCAGCGTTGTCTTACCCACGCCATTATCCCCGATGACGACCAAAAAATCTCCGGCTGTCAGCGAAAAGCTTAGGCCATCAACAATATCCTTGTCGCCATAGGCTAGGGTCAGATTTTTAACTGTAATAAGAGAAATGATCATTCACCTCGCTGTAGAATTTGGTAAAGCTGCCGATACTGCCCCATCATCCATTGCCGATATGTTTTGCCGTTGGGCTGTGATTCGGTAACGTTGAGAACTGGGACGTGATTCTTTTTGGCTAATGCGACCAGATTGTCAATCGTCTTGCTGTCAGACTGCTTGTTGTTGACAAAAAAAGCAATCCGATGCTCCTCAATGTCTTCTTGCAGCTGCTGAATATCTTGTGGCGATGGGTCGTTGCCGTCTTCAATGGCTTTTTCAAAATGACGATCATTGATTTGATAGCCCAGATTCTCTAAGGCATAGTCAAAAACCGGTTCGCTGACGTCAACTTTCTGTTTTCGGGCCAGTATCCGACATTTTTCAATCTGCTGATCAATTACGCCTAGGGAACGAACATACTTTTGGGCATTGCGGTAATAATACTGTTTATGTTTTGGATCAATGCTGGCATATTTTTTGGCCAGCTGATCGGCTAATTTTTTCATTGTCTGTGGTCGATACCAAACATGCTCATTATCGCCGTTTTTTCGCTTGGCAACTTGACTGCCAACATTAACGACGATTTGTGAATCATCGGCATTGGCCTTAACCAGATCACTCATCCATTGATCATAGCCCAGGCCATTTAAGATTACGACATTGGCCTTGGCAACCTGTTCAGCCTGAACCGTTGATGGCTGATAGTCATGAGGATCAATCGCGGCATTATCAATGACAGAGGTAACCTGGCCATACTTTCCCGCAACCGCTTGAGCTGCTTCACCATAGAAATTCAGGCTGGTCACAACCCTGATTGAACGCTGTGATTTTTGCTGTGGTCGCCAATCAGTGGCTGCCAGACCAAGAATTACGGCCAAAAGCAATCCCAGACCAGCTGTCATTTCCCAAAAGCGTCGATCCATTTTTTCACCTCTTTAAAAATCCATTTAATTAAATAGTAATAATTACTATTTAGCAACGTTAACTATCTTACCTAATTTTGTACGGCTGCGCAATCCTTTATATAAAAAAATCGTGCTGGAGAAATTCCAACACGATTTAAATTCGTCTTTAAGCTTTTAAATAGTCTTGATTCATTCAATGACAATCATCCGTCAAAAATCACTAGCTAATGGTGATCGTACCATTGCATACCAATACGATGGCAACAACGCTCAATACCAGAATCAGGCCCATCGTCCACAGCTCAGCCTTAGAGAATTTGTGATTGTTTTCCTTGCAGCCAGCGTAGTAGACACAGAAGCCAGGAATAAAGCTGATCGTAACCAGCAGCACTTCTTGCCAACCAGCCAGGAACATGCAGGCAAACATAAACAGTGCCGACAGTAAACCAACCGTGTATTGACCCCATTCCTTACGTTCGGAACTCAACTTCATTTGGTAGAGACCAACAAACAGGTAGGAGAACAAAATTGCGGCGGCACAAAGTGAGTAGGCAAATTCATAAGCCTTTTCCGTAAATAGCAGCGAGAACAGGAAGATCGTCTGCAAAACGGCCGTGATCATCAGCGAAGTCGTTGGTGCGTTCTTGGAGTTAACCTTGCCCCAAGCTTTTGGCATCGCCTTGTCATCAGCAACCAGCATCGTCGTTTCGGCTGGCAGCATCGTCCAAGACAGCCAAGAAACAATCGTTGAAATGATCAAACCAACGTTAATCAATACGGCACCCCAGTGACCAACCGTCATTTCCAGAACGTGGCCAATGGCTGGTTGACCCATGCCGGCTAATTGAGCACGCGTCAGTGCACCATATGGCAGAACAGAAATCAAAACGTAGATGATTACCAGCAGAATGAAACTAATAACAGAGGCTTGTTCAGCTTCAGAACGAGACTTTGCACGGTGAGCCATAACTGATGCCCCCTCGATCCCGATAAATACCCAGATCAGAGTCATCAGCGTACCTTTCATTTGAGTCCAAACCGAGCCAGTCGTCGTGCCTTTAGTAGCGTTGCTTGCTACCTTGCCCCAGAAGTCAGCTGTAAACATGCCGCCCTTGAAGCAGACAAACATAATAATGATAAAGATTACCAATGGCACAATCTTGCAGATCGTCCCAATCATGTTAACGAAGGTGGCACTTTCGACACCATTGTTAACCAAAATCGTTAACAGCCAACAGAAAATAATTGCAACAATAATTGATGGAACGTTTTGGCCACCTTCAAAGGTTGGAATAAATGTCCCAATTGAACTCATCAGCATCGTAGCAAAGGCAATGTTACCCAGCCAGGCTGACAGCCAGTAGGACCAGCCAGAAATAAATTCACCCAGTGGACCGAAACCTTCACCGGCATAGGCAAAGATCCCACCTTCCAAGTCTGGCCGCTTGTTGGACAAATTGTTTAAAGAAAGCACCAGCATCAGGAAACCAAAGGCAACGAACAGCCAGGCCAAAAGAGCTGGACCAGGTGCAGCCGCAGCCGCAACGTCGCTGGTAATCCCGAAAATACCGGTACCGATACATGAACTAACGATCAGGGCAATCAGTTCGCCCTTACCGATACCTTTCTTTTGAGTATCCATAAATATCCCCTCGTTTCTATTCGTAGATCGACTAGCCACTCGACATCAAACAAATCAAACCTAAACTCGCTTAAATGACTTAAAAGCACTTCGACTCTTACTCAATCGCCCACCTCTGAACCCTTACACACCTTAAAAAATAAATGATCGAGAATTGTCTAATACTATTTTAATTCTTAATCGAAAAAAGCGAAAGTCGTACCGTTGCGAATTTATATCGCGATGATCCAACTTTCACTTTTAATATGCGCCAAATCTCATTGATCGGCACGTGATTTTATGCGGTTATGCCGCATACCTGCTTTTAGAGGTCTTCACGAACAATTGGGCAGGACATGCAACGTGGACCACCACGACCCCGAGACAATTCGCTTGAGCGAACCTCGTGAACTAAGATGCCATGTTTACGCAGCAGATCGTTGGATACGTAGTTACGGTTGTAGGTAACAACCTCGCCAGGTGCGATTGCCAACGTGTTTGAGCCGTCGTTCCATTGTTCACGAGCAGCGATGATTGGGTCACCGTTACCAGTTGGGATCAAGTCAATGTCGTCCTTGTTCAGGGCCTTCTTAAGCACTTCCTTGATGTCCGTGTGGTGTTCCATCGTGATTTCGCCGTCCTTGCCTGGGTGCAGAACCCAGTTGTCGACTTGACCATTTTCATCCAGGATAGCTGGGTGAACCGTAAACTTGTCGTAGTCGATCATCGTAAAGACAGTGTCAAGGTGCATCATTGCGTGGTTGTGTGGAATCTTGATGGCAATGACCGTGTCGTAGTTCGACTTCTTGAACAGGTTCTTAGCGATGTCTTCGATTGCGTCGGCAGTCGTCCGTTGGGAGATACCGATGGCAAATACGTGGTCGCTTAATACCAGTTCGTCCCCACCTTCAATGTGCGTTTCGTGGTTGCGGTCACGCCATACATTGACTTGACCAGCAAAACGTGGGTGGTGCTTAATGATGTATTCAGTGATTAAGGATTCACGCTGACGAGCTGGGAAAGTCATCCGGTTGATGGAAATGCCATCACCAATTGATGCTTGTGGGTCGCGAGTGAAGTATGCGTTTGGCATTGGGTCCATAACAAATGGCCAATCAGCATCTTCAGCAGCTTGTTGCAGCGTCATGTGTGGGAGATCGATTTCTTCACGACGAACCCCTTCGAAGATCTTGTTAACCATGTCTTGAGTGTTCATGGCCAGCAGGTATTCCTTCAAAACGTCGTGGATCAAACCAGCTGCGTAACCGGATTCGGCAATCATGCGGTCAACAAATTCTTCCTTAACGTCTTGGTCAGCCAGTGCTTCAGCAGCTAGCTTTTCGAAATACAGAACTTCAATGCCTTGGTCGCGCAGCGTTTGAGCAAAGTAATCGTGTTCTTCTTGCGCGATTGGCAGGTATGGAATGTCATCGAACAGCAGACGGTACATCGAGTCTGGCGTGAGGTTTTCAATTTCACGGCCAGGACGGTGCAGCATAACCGTCTTCAGCTTGCCAATTTCCGAAGTTACATGAATTGGACTTGGCATAATACAGTCACTCCTTTTGTTTTCTTACTTGACTACGTTCTTAATATAACCCGTCAAGTAAGCGTTGTCAATCCTGTGAAATCAACGTTTTTGCGGCAGTTTTATATAAAATGAATACGTTTTCTAGAATATACTTACTAAATCAATTTATGAATATATTTTAGGCAAATAATGTATAGAATTAGAATATCGTTTTTTTAAATAAATTTGAAAATGAACAATTGACACACAACTAATAGTTGCATACGCATCAATTGTTCATTATCGTAAATTGCAAAATGAATAAAAAAGGTCTCAACCAGGGTCAAAACCTGATTGAGACCAATGCTGCTATAAAAGCATGGCTAAATAGACCTCCCGACAAAAGCCGCACAAGCTGTTATGCAGCCGCCGAGCCCTTGACTCATTATGACACAGCGCAAAAACGGTCGGCCCCGTGCCGCTCATCTGAACTACATCGGCCCCCAGCTTTTCCATCCGCTGCTTGAGTTGACGAATTTCAGGATATTCTTTCATTGTAACCGGCTCTAATACATTGCCCATATAGGTAAAAGATTCCTGCCAGCGTCCAGCTTGAATGCACTCAACCAATGAATCAACATCCAGGTGCTGCAGCTTTTCATAATTAATCTGCCGCAGAATCGTTGGCGTTGAAACACTGATCTTAGGCTTAGCAACGACCGCCCAGTAATGCGGAAATGATCTTAGCACCTCGACCTGCTCACCGTGACCGGTTACGTGAGCCGTTCGACTGTAGACGCAGTAGGGTACGTCAGAATCGATCGAAAGCGACAGCTGCGCCAGCTCTTTTAAGGAAAGTCCCAGCTTCCAGCCTTGATTGAGTCCTCTTAAGACGGCAGCCGCATCCGACGAGCCACCGCCGAGCCCTGCTGCGACCGGGATTCGTTTCTTGATTCTGATCGTTACGCCCTCATCAACATGGAAACGATTCTTGAGAATATGAGCAGCCTGATAGGCAAGATTGCGCTGATCGTTGGGTAAAAAGCCGCTGTCGGTATAAACCTTGATACGATGCTGGTGCTGGTGCGTCTCAATCGTAACGTAATCTGCAAGGTCGATTGAGTTCATTACCATGTCCCAGCGTGGCAGACCATCAATATAGCGCATTGGGGTATCCAGCGCCAGGTTGATTTTGGCGGGAGCTTTTTCAGTTATGATCAAGGTCATACCCCCCTTTTGACAAGTGATTTTTAATTATTATACAAATGTGCCTGACTGGGTTGCAACTATTCTCAAAAGACCGTACTGATCCTTAAGATTTTTCTTAATTAAAAAGAGAGTGAGAAAAAACTCTGGAAATCAGCTTCGACCGATTTTCGGAGTTTGTCTTCGAACCTCCACAAGGCTGGCTGAGGCATTATTATCCAGAGAATAATAAAGAGGTTGGGTTAATTCCCAACCTCTTAATATGAGCTATTCAGCCTCTTCAAATGTCAAAGAGATATTATTGGTTAAAAGATCGGCATAGCTGTAGGAGACCCGATCAAAAGAACCTTCACGCTTGTTAAGCTTGACGATAAAAATTGCTGGATACGTCTCGCTTAAAATGCCTTGACGCTGGGTAACCTTTTTACGACCAGCCTGCGCCGTGACCAGTACTTTTTGGCCTACCTGTGCATCAAGCTTTTCCTTGATGCCTTCAATTGTCGTTGGCATATATTCTCACCTCACAAAAAACCATTATAAGGCAAGAATTATCAAAAAGTCAAATTCTATCATAACTGATGGTAAAAATCAATTTATTTTTTAAAACAGTTTATGATCATGAAGCTGATTAGCTAAGGCAATAAATTGTTCCAACGTTAATTTTTCTGGACGGATCTGGGGCAAAACGTTTAATTCAGCTAATACGGTCTGAACCGTCTCCTGTTTTTCGGTATCCTTACCTGCCAGTGGCTTGAGATTGTTCCACAGACTCTTGCGTCGATGAGCAAAACAGCTCTTTACGAACCCAAAGAATCTTCCTTCATCAAACGGCTTATCCAATAATGGCTGAGTCCGTCGCGTTAGCACCACAATGGCCGAGTCGACATTTGGTGATGGGACGAATGCATGTCTGGAAACGCCAAATGCAATCCGTGCCTGCATGCGATACTCAATTGCCAGCGTCAATGCTCCATACTCCTTGGTCCCTGGTTGTGCCGTTAAGCGTTGGGCAACCTCTTTTTGCATCATAACGCAGATTGCCGCCCATTCAACTGGACTCTCCAACAGCCGCATCAGGATTGGACTGGTAATGTAATAAGGCAGATTGGCAACGACTTTGATTGGCCGGCTGGGGTCAGTGAACTGTTCTTGAATCAGTGCCGGTAGATCCGCTTTTAAGACGTCTTGATTAATCACCTTAACATTGTCATATGGTGAGAGTACTTCACCCAAAACCGGCAACAAGTCAGTATCAATCTCCAGTGCCACCACCTGGCCAGCCGCCTGAGCCAGCTGTTCGGTCAAGGCCCCCAGCCCTGGTCCAATCTCGATCACGTTATCAGCCTTGGTAATCTCAGCTGCTCTGACGATGTTTTTCAAGACGTTGAGATCCGTCAAAAAGTTCTGGCCAAAACCCTTCTTAGCATGAATGCCATATTCTTTCATAATGGCTCGGGTCCGATTCAAGCTGCCGATTTCCGGATTACTGCTCATCGCGTTTTTCCTCCTGATTAATTTTTTCAATGGCCGTTTCAAATCGCTGTGCACTGACGCGAAACATGTTAAGTCGCTTAGACATCTGCTTGGCATTGCCATAGCCGATTCCCAAAAGCTGTCCGAGCCGTTCGCGTCGTGTGCGGGCGTTATTGCCGCCTACCAGACCAGCCTGGCGCATCGTCGCTGGCGTAATGGCAACTTCTGGTTCAGTCTCTTGCGTATAGACATGCTCCAATGCCGCCTTGATAACCGCTGGATTTGCATGTTCAACGCCTAGGCTGCCATGTGCCTCATCAGGAACTCCCTGATCGCGTCTGATAAAAGCATGCTTGACGCCAGGAACAGCCTGGCTAATCATCTTGCGCAGCCGCTCGCCATTAAAATCAGGGTCGGTAAACACGATCAAGCCACGCGTTTTCTGTAGTTCTGCCAACTGCTTAAGGCCGCTTGACGACAACGCCGACCCGTTTGTTTCAAACGTGTCGGCGTTGACGGCCTTAGCAATTTGTTTGGTGTCATCCTTGCCTTCGACAACAATGACTTCTTTAATCTTTTTCATAAGGCCTTTCATTAATGATTCAAAAACAGACGACTGGCATTGTCAAACGTTGCCAACGCCACCTCAACTGACGATTGTTCGCGCAATTCAGCGATTTTTTCGACTGTAAAGCGCGTAAAGCCTGGTTCGTTTTGCTGGCCGCGATATGGCACCGGTGTTAGATATGGTGCATCCGTTTCAACCAGCAAATGCTCCAATGGCGTTTTTAGCATCGCTTCTTGCACGTCTTTGGCACTGTTGAACGTTACAACGCCACTGTAGGAGATTTCCATTCCTAAATCTAAGAAGCGTTTCATCCATCCAACATCACCATTAAAACTATGCATAACGCCGCCAAACTCATCTACATGCGCGGACTTCAAAATCTGATAGGTATCAGCCAACGCATCACGACAATGAATTGAGACTGGCAGATGCATGTCTTTGGCAATTGCCAGCTGACGCTCAAAAATTCGCTTCTGATCATCATGCGGTGAATGCTCATCGTTAAAATAATCCAATCCAATCTCACCGATACCAACGACGGAGGGATCTTCAAGCTGATTTAAAAGCGTTTTTTCAGCCGCTGCATCAAAACGCGCAATGTCCTCAGGATGCCAGCCAATCACGGCATGCATTCCTTGATAGCGATGCGCCAGCTCAATAGCACGCTGATTGAGCAGTTCATTGGAACCGATCATATTCATTTCAACAACGCCAAAGTGCCGTGCCCTTGCTAGATAAGCCGGAACGTCACTATAAAAGACATCATCGTTTAGATGCGTATGTGAGTCATAGATTTTTAAGTTTGGTTTTAATCCAGACATTAGCAGACCGTCGTCCCTGGTTGCATATTTTCTGGAACCGTAACGACCTGTACGTTGCCGGCTGCATCCTCATCAGAAAGGATCATGCCTTGACTCAATTCGCCGCGCATCTTACGTGGCTTTAAATTGGCAACGATCAATACCTTCTTGCCAACTAGCACGCTTGGATCTGGATACCATTGAGCAATACCGGACAGAATCTGACGTCCCTCAGGCGTACCATCGTCCAGCTGGAACTTGAGCAGCTTGTCGGCCCCTTCAACATGGTCAGCTGCCTTAATCTGAGCAACCCGCAGATCAACCTTGTCAAAAACATCGATACGAATGTCTTTTTTCAATTCTGACGTCTCAGTCTGTGGCTTGGCTTTTTCAGCCGCTTCAGCCATTGCCTTGCGACCCTTGGCCTTTTGGTTGGCACTCATCTGACTCTTGATAAAGGCAACCTCTTCTTCAACATCGCGCCGTGGGAAGATTGGCGTTCCCTTGGCTACAACCTTGACTTCAGCTGGGAAGTCGTTAAATGACAGGTTAGTCAAGGAGATGTCTTCTTTTGGCAGACCAAGCTGTTCCTGAATTTCTTTTGGCGCATGCGTCATTACTGGCTGCAGCATTACGGCTGCCATGCGCAGACTCTTAGCCAGGTGCGTCATTACATCAGAAAGCTCTTCTTTTTTGGCTTCATCTTTAGCCAGCAGCCATGGCGTGGTTTCATCAATGTACTTGTTGGCACGTGCAATCAACTTCCAAACGGCACTCAAGGCATCGGCAAAATGCGTCTTGTCCATCAGATCTTTATATTCGGCAAAGACTTGTTCAGCCGTATTCTCAAGGTCTTGATCATAGGCGGTCGTTACCGCATTTTCGCCCTTTAAAACGCCACCTTGGTACTTGTTGATCATGGCAACGGTCCGGTTCAGCAGGTTCCCCAGGTCATTTGCCAGATCATAGTTGATCTTGTCGACAAAGTCTTCAGGACTAAACACACCGTCATTGCCAAATGGCATTGCCTTCAACAGGTAGTAGCGCGTAGCATCCAGGCCATAGCGATCAACCAAAGTTTCTGGGTAGATGACGTTACCCTTGGACTTGCTCATCTTGCCATCTTTCATCGTCAGCCAGCCATGACCGATAACGTGCTTTGGCAATGGCAGTCCCAGGGCGTGCAGCATGATTGGCCAATAGATGGTGTGGAAGCGCACAATTTCCTTACCAACCATGTGAACGTCAGCTGGCCAATATTTCTTAAACAAGCTGTCGTCATCACTGCTATAGCCTAGTGCCGTAATATAGTTGGACAGTGCATCGATCCAGACGTAGACGACGTGCTTTGGATCATTTGGCACCTTGATCCCCCAGTTGAATGAGGTCCGCGTAACTGCCAGGTCTTCCAGGCCAGGTTCCAAGAAGTTCTTGACCATTTCGTTCATCCGCGTGTGCGGTTCGATAAAGTCAGGATGCTCTTTGTAGTAGTTCATCAGCCAGTCCGCGTACTTGCTCATCTTAAAGAAGTAGGACTCTTCTTTAACCAGCTCAACCTCATGACCAGACGGTGCCTTACCACCAGTAACATTGCCGTTTTCATCACGGTAGACTTCAGCCAGCTGACTTTCGGTGAAGTATTCTTCGTCGTCAACTGAGTACCAGCCAACGTATTCGCCCTTGTAGATGTCACCTTGGTCAACAAACTTTTGGAAGATTTTTTGGACGGCCTTTTCGTGATAGTCATCGGTGGTCCGAATAAATTTATCATTGGAGATTTCCAATTTCTTCCACAGTTTTTTAATACCGGCTGCCATCTCATCAACGTAAGCTTGCGGCTCCATACCAAGCTTTTCAGCCTTTTCTTCAATCTTGAGACCATGTTCATCGGTCCCAGTCAAAAAGAAGACGTCGTAGCCATCGAGACGCTTGAAGCGGGCTTCAGCATCACAGGCAACTTCGGTATAGGAATTGCCGATGTGCAGCTTGCCAGATGGGTAGTAGATAGGTGTCGTGATATAGTAGGTTGGTTTTTGTTCAGCCATGTTGGCCCTTCTTTCTAATACGGATTTAATAATCTTTAGTTTAACATAAAATGAACCGTTTTTACTGATTTTAAAACAGATTCAACTGTTCAGGATCATGCGGCGCCAAATCATTAAAACTTAGATGCATGATCTTCTGCAGCTCCATGGCGTTGGGAGCCGCGTCCTTTCCGGAGTTGTTGTTAAAGATAACACAGATCTCTTTTGGAGCCGGCTGCAGATTGTCAATTAATGCTGCCAGTCCTTGCAGCTCAGTCGTTGAATAGCGATAGAGCGTCCTTTTTTTGCGCCATTCTTTGTCTGGATGATTCCACCCTTCGCGATTGCGACCGTGCAGTCGAATCAATACCAGTTCAGGATTGGTCACAATCAGATAAAATGGCACGCTGGTCAGCGTATCATGCGGCTCATCGGCAGCCACCAGGGTAATCTTTAAATCGCGACAAAACTCAGTCAACGGCTGCAAGATCGCGGGCTGATACCAGCTGGCATTTCTAAATTCAACGGCCAGTGGCAGATTGCCCATCAGCAAACGGATCTGACGCAGATAGTCAATATGATCCAGCTGTGCATCAAAAAAAGGCGGAAACTGAAACAGCACGCACTTTAACCGGCCAGCGGCAACCAGCGGCATGATAGCAGAACGGTAGCTTTCAAATACCTCTTTTAGCGTTGGTTCCTGCTTATCCAGTTTTTCGTGCTGGGTCATGAGTCGATGTGCCTTAACGATAAACTGAAAATTGCGCGGTACCTCGGTCAGCCATTTTTGAACCGTCGTCGGCTTAGGCAGAGCATAAAAAAACGTATCGAGTTCAACGGTTGGAAAATGCTGAGCATATTCATTGAGCGTCGTTGTCTGGCGCTGATTTTTTATCAGTGCTGGATGCTCTGACCAAGTCGTCAGTCCAATGGTAATCTGAGTCATAAAACCGCCCCTTTCGCTTTAAACGGCTGGATTAAGAAAGGCTCAGTCTGCAGCGGCAGGCTGGGCCTTGAGTGGCTTTTAGGCATGCAGTTGGGCAAAGAAACTGGTAGCATCGGCTTGAATCATTTCAAAGTCAAATGGGAAATCAAGCTTTTCTTGATTGATTGCTATTACCTTAGCCTGCGGATTGCGATACTCCAACAAGCCAGCAAACGGATAAACACGCATGCTGGTACCAACGATTACCACTAAATCAGCTTTTTGCATGGCATGCACCGAATCCAAGATGTCATCTTGCTTGATGCCCTCATCATACAAGACAATATCAGGACGCAGCGGGCCTTGATCGGTACTGTGCAGCCGGCTGTTTAAATACTCACTGACTGGCACCGTCTGCCCGCATTTCTCACAGTAAACATGATACAGATTGCCATGAAAGTCAATCAGATGCTTGGGCTTGGCACCTTGTCTTTGAAACTCCAGCTCATACAGATTATCGATATTTTGGGTAATGATTACCGCTCGATTTTGAAGAGCTAAGGCAACCTGCTTTTGATGGATCGGGTTAGGCAGTGCATCAGGAAAATACAGGTTCTTTTTGCAAAACTCGTAAAAGCCATCCGGATCCGTTTCAAAATAACGATGGCTCAGGTAGTACTCTGCATTGTGATTCTGTGTATACAAGCCATTGGCACTGCGAAAATCCGGAATTCCCGAAGCCGTTGAGACGCCAGCGCCGGTTAAAAAGACAATCTGTTTTGCCTGATCGAATAATTCTTGATCTTTAGCATCCATCAAACCACTTCCTTAGTTATTTTCTAACAATAAATGGCACGTTCAGGTCCGTCAGCAGCTTTTCCACTGGTTCATCATACAGCTTTAAAAATTCAGCTGGCGCATCGTTTTCAGGTGCTGGAATCGTAAATGAGTTCTGCCCGTCATTGCGCCGTACGCCGATGTAGGCCCGCTTGCCGGTTTTCCGATCTTTCATGTCAGAATGGAAGATTTCAAACACCTGGCGTACGCTCAAGCGCAATTGTCGCTCACTCAAGACTGGTGACAGCGTAACAAATTCCTTGTTGTGCAATTTAGGCAGATTCCAAGCCGTCATCTGCTCATCAAACAGCTCAAACAGCTTGACGACGTTGCGACGCAGGTCAAACGGCGAGTCAATCGGCTTTACAACCAGTTTTTCATACATCTGCTCAGCTGCTTTAGCTGCCAATGGATAAAGCTTGGTCATTCGTGCCTTGTATTCATCCAGATGATCACCGGTACCATAAAAGACCAATGCATCTAAAAGCGTCAGCAGCCGCATCGTTCGTTCATCATCAACCTGATCGGACTCCGGCGTCAAGGTATGCTCGATGCCCTTAAAGTACTCTTCTTCGATCTGATCGTCAACCAAGCCGTGCTTGCGCTGCTCAGAAACTACGACGCGATGCATGACCATGTCGTAAAGATCGGTCGCCATGATCATCATCTGCTCATCAAGTTCTTCATTGCCCAGTGAAAGCTGGAAAAAGATCTGGGGAAAACCACGCAAAAGCATCAGCAGGTGCAGTAATTCATGTGAGGCAGTATAGTCAGGTGCCGTCAAGTCGGTTACCGTGATTACCAAGCCCCCAGGCAATGTGGTCTGACGTGCCTGATCATGTCTGAGCCAGCCGGATTTTTCGCCTTCAAACTGCACAAAAACGCTGCCTTGTGGATAGATGGCATTAACGGCATCCAAAAGACTTTGCGCTTCTTGATTTAATTTAATCGGTTGTTCTTCTGTCATTTGTTGAATCCTTTCTCAATTCCTGCAGTGCTTTTTTGGCAACTGCCTGACTGACCTGTGGCATTTGCTTGAGCTTCTTGACCAGGGCCGGAATTTCTTTATCCTTTGCTCCTATCACAACCGCCAGTGAACGATACTGCATCTGCATATGGCCCGCTTGAATGCCGCTGGTAGCCAGGGCTCGCAACGCTGCCAGATTTTGGGCAAGACCAAGGCTGGCAGCTACTTTTGCCAATTCTTCAGCTGATTGAATGTCATTAATCTTAAAATTGAGCCGCGTCATTGGATTCAGGCCGATTGAGCCACCAACCGTTCCCACCGGTAATGGCAGTTTTATGCGACCCAATAAGGCATCACCGTCAATTTCCCAGGTACTGAGTCCTTTAAGCTGACCGCTGCTTGCTGCATAGGCGTATGCTCCGCTTTCAATCGCACGCCAGTCATTGCCGCTGGCGATCATCAATGCATCAATGCCATTCATGATTCCTTTGTTGTGCGTAGCTGCCCGATATGGATCCACCTGGGCCAGCTTACTGAGTTCTGCGATCCGTGCCGCCACGGTTTTGCCATCCAGCGTTGGTGTTGCCAGATACTTGAAGTCAACGCGACAGTAAGCCATCTGCAGGCTCATGAATGCCGCGTTGGTTAAAATAGCCGTCAAGACGTCATAATTATGAGCTTTTAGGTAATGAGCAACCGCCTCGGCCATTGTATTGACCGTGTTGGCTCCCATGGCTTCGCCTACGCCAATAATCAGATCAACACTGACAAACGGATCAATTTTTCTGAGCCGAATTTTTTTGGCCCCACCGCCACGCTTTTGCATTGAAGGATGCGCAGCATTGGCAACCGCCAGAATCTCGGTTTCGTGACTGGTCAGCCAGTCTTGCAGCTTGTCTGGATCAGCAACGTTTTTTAAGACAACCTGTCCCAGCATCGCTCGCTTGGCATCCGGAGCAAAAAAACCGCCGCTTAAAGCCACGCGTCGAGCACCGTTGCACGCTGCTGCTACAACAGAAGGTTCTTCAGTAACCACTGGTATGGCATACGTTTTATCGTTAACGACCAGGTTGGTAACCAAACCTTCCGGTAATCGATAATCAGTCAGATAGTTTTCGATCAGCTGATTGCCTAGCTGACTGGCATTGCGAGCCAAAAGCTCTCGTTTGTCATCATTCAGCTTAAATCGATCACTGATGATCTGACGTCGCTGAGCATCCGACAGTCGGTAGAGTCCATGCATCCAGTCAGAATTATCATTGTTTGTATCGTTGTTTTTCATCGTTTTGACTCCGTTTTTCACGCTGCTGAATATATTCGGTAATAATCCCTTCACGAACGCCACTTTCCGAAAAGATCACGCGGCCATCGCTGTTGCGTTCCAAAAGCGTCACCAATGGCAGCATCCCGCCGATGATAATATCAGCCCGATCTGGTTCCAAACCAGGCATCTTCTTGCGCTGAGCCAGATTACGACTCAAAAGCTCACGGTAGGTTGCATAGACTACGCGTGACGTTAGCCGATAACCATGAATCGAGCCGCGATTCTTATGGTGATATGAGCGACTCATCCGGGCCAGCGTACGATTGGCCCCGCCCAACAAAACGATCGGCATGCGCGTAGCATAGCGCAGCCATGGAATCTTATTGAGACGATCACAGACTGCTGCTTGAGCCTTGAAAAGATCGGCACTGCGCACATAGCCCCCCAAATGATACTGCTCGGAAAGGTTAACCGCACCGATCGGCAGTGAAATCAAGTCTCGAGCCTTACGATGCTGCACTAAGACCAATTCACAACTGGCCCCACCCACATCCAGGATCAGACAATGATTGAGCTTTAAGGTGCGCACTACGCCCAGATAGTCATAATATGCCTCTTTATAGCCGGAAAGAACACGGACCGTCAGACCGGTTTCCTGCTTGACCCGTTGAAGAAATTCTTGTCGATTCTTGGCTTGGCGCACTGCTGCCGTTGCAATCGCTTGTACTTGCAGATTGGGCAGGCCTTGGTACTGACGCTTAAAGTGCTTGATTGCCAAGATTGTGCGTTCCATTGCCTCGGGCTGGAGAATCTTTTCGTGACCCATCCCCTCTGAAAGACGCGTATTTTCCTTAACGCGCTTGATTTCCCGAAACTTCCCATCAGGAGAGATTTCAGTTACCGCCATTCGAGCTGAATTTGATCCCAGGTCAACAATTGCGAGGTTTTCCACCACTTTCACCTCCGCATGATTTGTTGATCATTAATTTTTTCAATATCCATTTAATGTTACCATTATCTGCCATCATAAACACCGATTTTGCCATTAAAATTCGCTTTTCCCGCAATCCATGTTCGAACGTGCTAAAATAGTTAGGCAATTTTTGGAAAAAGTGGGGAATTCAGCTTGGCAGACGAATACTCAGAACGTGAATATGAACAGCAACGTGTCGACTGGACGATTCAACAGATCGATGCTCAGATTAAAAAAACGCAGGCAGCTTTAGCCAGTGCCCATCAAGAAACGCGGGCCGTGGAAAAGAATTTTGGTGAAAATGCGTCGATCAACCGCTATGAAGTCGACGATATTGCTGAATCCCGCTCCGAGCTAGAGCAGCAGCGGCAACTGGTAGCGCGAACGGTAGAAAACGAAACTATTTTGAAACGACAGCTGCACACGCTGCAGCAATTAAAGCAGTCGCCTTATTTTGGCCGTATTGATATTCTGGATCCTGGCGAAAAAGAGCCCGAATCGCTTTATATCGGCACGGCTTCATTAATGAACGATGACAAAACCGATTTTATCATCTATGACTGGCGTGCACCGATCTCTGGAATCTATTACAACGGTACGCTGGGCAAGGTTCAGTATCAGACCCCAGCCGGTATGCAGACGACGACCCTGGTTAAAAAGCGGCAGTTTACCATTAAAGACGGCCAGATCGTCAACATGTTCGATACCAATGAGACCGTTGGCGACCAGATGCTGCAAGAGGCATTGGGTCATCAAAACGATCAATACATGCAAAACATCGTGGCAACGATTCAAAAAGAACAAAACGACATCATCAGAGATACCAAAAGCGATCTCTTACTGGTACAAGGGGTGGCTGGATCAGGCAAAACCTCAGCCATTTTACAGCGGATCGCCTACTTGCTGTATCACAGTCGCGCCGCACTCAATGCCGATCAGATCGTTTTGTTCAGTCCCAACCTATTGTTTAGTCACTACATCTCAGACGTATTGCCCAGCTTAGGTGAGCGCAACATGCGCCAGGTAACGCTGGAAGGCTTTTTGCGACGACGATTTGAGGGCTTGAACGTGGAGTCGTTGTTTGAGCGCTATGAGACACGATCGCAAAATCCAGACGTTAATCTAGCAATCGCCAACTATTTGGAAGGCTCCGACTGCATGCATAAGGTAAAAGATTACCTGGCATATCTACAGCAGCATGCAGACGACATCTGTTTTACCGCTCTGAACTTTAGGCAGCAGCCATTCTTTACTGCCGCCCACGTTCAGGCAATCTACCAAACACAGCCGGCTGCCATGACGATTGCCGACCGCCTGCTCAAGACCAAAAACATTTTAATCAAGGAATTAAAAGGCCGGATTCGTGAAGTGGCCAAAAGCGATTGGATTGCCAAAGAGCTTAACGATCAAGACGTTATCAGCCTGCATAATCTATATGGCAAAAAGACTATTGACGACTTTGAAGATGAAGACGCCCAGTATGCCTACTTATCGTATCAGCTGGCCAAAAAGCGGCTGCGGATCGTTTATGATGCTATCTACAATAACTATTTCATCGACTTTAACACTCAATACGAAAAGTTTTTGCAGTGGCTTGCACTGCCTGAAAAAATCGCAGACCACGAGTGGCAGTCTATGCTCTTTGCCTTTCGCCAGCAGCTTGAATATCATCGCATGGCACTGATGCACACAGCACCATTGATGTATCTGCGTGACTTGATGAGCGGCAGCGGTCAGAATCGGGCGTTTGAATACGTCTTTATCGATGAGATGCAAGACTACTCACTAGCTATGCTGATTTATTTAAAACACGCCTTCCCCAAAGCTCGCTTCACGATTCTAGGCGACAGTGAGCAGGCGCTGTTTAAGCCGTTGCAGCTGCCAAAACAGCTCTTAAATGAATTAAACACGGCACTGGCCTTCAAACGGCCCAACTTAATCGAACTCAAACGCAGCTATCGGTCAACCATGGAGATTACGGATTTTGCCAAGAGTCTCTTACCAGATGGCGATCAGATCGTCTCGTTTACCCGTCATGGTACCAAGCCCAAGCTGATCAAAACTGCCGATGCAAATGAAGCTTCAACCGTACTTTTGGAGCAAGCAGCCATTTTGCATCAAAAATACGCCACGATTGCCATCTTAACCAAGGATAAGGCGCAGGCAAAGCAGGTTTATCAAACACTGCATCGTCGGTTTAAGTCAAACGCTCACCTACTCAACAACCAAGACAGCGTTTTGCCGACCGGAATCGTAATCTTGCCGATTTATCTGGCTAAAGGCTTGGAATTTGACGCTGCCATTGCTTGGGACGTTTCGAACCAAAATATGTCAAGACCTGAGGCAGTTGGCCTAATCTATACCATGGCCTCACGTGCAATGCATGAGCTGACCTTGATCAGTGCCGGTCCCATCAGTTCAGCAATTGATCAAAATGCGGCCCAGCTGGTTGAAATGATTGAAGAATAAACAATAGCAAAAGTCCCCGTGTGATTGCACGAGGACTTTTTTATGCTGTCTGTTTAGTTTTTTGAAGCGCGTTTTTCAAGATGAATGGTGCTAAAATCGTTGCCAAAACGATGACTGTAATCACATCTGAATAGTACTTTTCCGAAAGCAGATGAGCTTCATAGCCAATCTGAGCCGTAATCAAGGCCATTTCGCCCCGGGCAACCATCCCACTGCCGATCACGTAGCTGCTGTTAAAGTCAAAGCCCATCAGCTTAGCACCACCACCACAGCCAATCAGCTTAGTCAAACAAGCCAGAATCGTCATGACGATGATAAACAGTAATGAATCGACAAAATGATCCAGCCGCATGCTCAAGCCGACATTTACGAAAAATACCGGAATAAATAGGGCATAGCCAAGTGGTACGAAACTCTGGTTGACAACTTCGCTGGTCTTGGTATTACCGATCGCGATTCCAGCAAAGAATGCTCCCACAGCGCCACTCAAGCCAACCTTATCAGCCAGCGCGGCCATCGTCAGACAGATGATCATTGCCGCTACTGCAGGGGCCGCGATTGTCAGCATGCGTTGACTGGCATGCATCAGATAGGGCGCTAAAAACTTAACCAGCAGGTAGGTGCCAATAAAAAACAGCAGCTGCAAAAAGATCGTCAGCCCCAGACTCATATGCTGCTCGCCATCGAATCCCTGACCGCGCATCATGCTGATCAAGATGCTCAGTGCAATCACGCCACCAATATCATCGGCAACCGCCGCGCCAAGAATCGTGGCCCCTTCTTTACTGTCTAACTGGCGATACTCACGTAAGACGGCCACTGAGATGCTGACAGAGGTGGCTGAAAAAATCACGCCAACAAACAATGATTCAAACCACTGCATCCCGAACAAGTCTGATGCAAATCCCATGACCACGACTGGCAGAATCATCCCCATCAAGGCCACGACAACTGCTGGCTTAAGGTACTTTTTCAGCAGGTTCAGATCACTTTCCAAACCGGCGATAAACATCAGAATGATCACGCCGATTTCTTGGAATTCATTGATCATTTCCGTTTGGTGAACCCAATTCAGCATGGCCGGTCCTGCCACGACCCCGACTAAGATCTGCCCAATGACATCGGGAATGCCCCACCGTACAAACAAGTGTGAAACAAGCTGCGTGACTAAAAGGATTCCCGCCAAAGTGGCAATAAAACTCATGTCTTTCCCCTTTCTTCAATGTTCAAAAACAAAACTATATTTTTATCTTACCAAAAACAATGATTGGCTTCATCAAAAAAAGCCTTCTGCCAAGCTGCAGAAAGCCTTTCTAAATTACTGCCTGTTTTATAGAGCCGTCTAGCGGATTTGAACCGCCGACCTCATCCTTACCATGGATGTGCTCTACCTATCTGAGCTAAGACGGCACTGGTAGTATAGCGAAGAATCGCGCTTCACGCAAGTCAGCAGTCAAGCCGTTTGGTCTGATCTTTAACTCTGCCTATTCTGGTTTGACATCGTTCAGGCGCGGCAGAATCAAGAAGATAACCAGACCGATCACGAAAAGAATTACCAAAGAAAAGATTCCCCAGCGCAAGTTGCCGGTCCATTGCGTTGCCAGCCCAACCAAAACCGGTCCCAGAATCGCCGAAAACTTGCCCAAAATGTTATAAAAACCGAAAAACTCGCTGCTGTCGGCTTTAGGAATCAGCCGACCAAAATAAGAGCGACTCAAAGCTTGAATGCCACCCTGGCTGGTCCCAACTAAAATAGCCAGAATCCAAAAATCAGCTGCCGTCTATAATTTCAACGCATACAGACAGATAAACATATACACGACGATGCTTAACAATAAGGCTTTGCGTGTCGATGCCTTTTTAGCCAGCTAGGCATAAAACTTTGAAAAAGGTGCTGCAATCAGCTGTACTGCCAGCATGACTACCATCAACGTGGTCGTCTTGATACCCAGATCCTCACCAATGACCGTTGCTATGGTTACGATCGTATCAACGCCATCAATAAAGAAAAAATAGGCTACCAAAAACCAAAAGGCCTGCTTATAGTGGTTAATGTGCCGCAAGGTCTTGATCACACGCTGCCAGCTGTTGGCAATACGATTTTTGGTATCAGGAACGCCATAGCGCTGCCGACCGTTTTTCATCAATGGCCAGGCAAACAACAGCCACCAGATCGCCGAAAGCCAAAAACTAAAACGCGCCACACCATTGCCATCCATCATGCCAAAGCCATTCGTCAACTCGGCGGCTAAAAAGATCGCAAAGGAAAGCACACCACCAAGATAGCCAAAGCCAAAGCCGGCTGAAGATACTTCATCCATCTGCTCATCATCGGCCACGTCCGTTAAGAAGCTGTCTTAGAAAAGATTGCTGCCAGAATAGCCCATGTTGGAAATCACGTAAACGATGATCAGCCACAACCAGGCCAGCGTGCCACTGGCTGGCAAAACACCTAAGATGACAGCTGTTACGATCCCCAGCCAAGTAAATACGTTCAGCCAGCGTCGTTTAGCATGCGGATAATCGGCCAAAGCTCCCAATAGCGGTGCCAACACGGCAATGATTAAGGTACTAAAGCTGTTGGCATAGCCCCAGTAGGCTGTCGAATCAGCCGATGAAATGCCGCCTTTTAAGGCAACGGCTTTAAAGTAGATGGGAAAGACTGCGGTCGTAACCAGCATGGCATAGCCGGAATTAGCCCAGTCATAAAAGATCCATTCCCATTGCTGCTTGTTAAACTTCAATCTAATCACCCTTTCAGTACATAATTCCAAACGATAACAAGGTTTTTGACCTGAAAAGATTCTCTCTAATAGTATTTTAGTGCTGTTCGATCATGTCATGTGTATTTACTGGTCATTTCAGCCAAATCTAAAACCCATCGCCAGCAGCCGATGGGTTAAAGTGTCTTAATCTAAATTATTGTACTGAGTTATTAATTGATTCGCTTAGTCACTCGGCGTCTGATTGATATTGGCAAATGATCAGCTTGGTTTTTTTCAGCGGATAGGGTACGTGTTTACGGTCCACAATTTGGATTCGTTCAATCCGCCCAACTGCTGGATGATTGTCATGACCGACGGGAACACTGACCAGATCGCCTTCTGCTAATTGCTCGTCTTCGGTACGATAACAATAGGTACGGCCACCATCTTCAAACGAGACGTCACAGTAAATATATTGACCAGGCCGGCGCCATTGGTGATGATACAGAGCTGGATCAAGCAGCTCATTGCCATCGTAAAGCTCCAAAAATTCCTCGATCTGCATAGCCAGTTTGGGAAAATCAACCGGCAGTCCCTGCTTGTCAAATGAACCATTGATGATCCGCGTTTGATTATCAGCGCTCTGGATTTCAATTGAATAGCTGCGCTGATCATCAGGGTCATACACCACGTCATCAGCGTTACCATTGACGTATGCCAAAAAGCTTGGCGTCTGCAATTCGTCTAATAAAGCATCGATGGCTTCGGTAATGTGATAGCGATACTCCATTTTACAGCTGTCACTGAGCCATTTTTGGTAGATCAGCTCCTGATTGTTGCGATCAAGCGTAATTTTTTCGTGATAGTCAAGATAAAACGGCCCAGCATCCATTTGATAAAGCTTAGCCTGACGATGATAGCGAATCGTCAATTGGTTGATTTTTTCAGCATGTACCAACCCATCAAACAACCACAATTTAGCATCTCCTGGCCAGATTCCACGTAATTTTTGGGACAATTCACCCAATTCGGTATCCGTCAGCCAGTAGCCGCGTGTCTGATACTTTCGCCCATCCGTTGCGACTAAAGTCAATTGCCATTCGTTTTCAACATTGCTTGATTTAAATGAATGGTGCTGTCTAAAATAATCAGCCAGCTGTTCCAAAAAGACGTTCAGCTGAAATCCCTTTAAATTCTCCTTTTGTTTGACCAGCGTCTCATATTGATCATCCATAATCTGCAAAGCAGCCTTGCCATTGCGACCGATTTTGAGCCATTGGACAACAGCTTTGGTATCTTCGCTGGTTTTTGAGATCAGTTCCATGTGTGCGATCACGCCATGAAAAACGAATGGCGAATCAACACTGCCTATGGCCAATTTTTTCAGCCGCTGCAAGGCCAGGACCAGCCACGCTTTTTGAGAATCTGCTGGGTGATCTTGCCAGTATTGCCATTGCCAATAGATGGCATGGCCCAGCATTACTTGATCATTGATTTTTTCAATAATTTTTTTAAAACCTTCCAAAGAGGTCAGTGGCCGCTCAATTGGAAAGGCATCGTCAAGATCGATCGTTGGCTGATCAAAATGCAGGTCCTGGCACTGCCATTCAAATTCATCGTCCATTATTGCCGCATTTGGCAACTGGGCTTTGATCAAAATTTCCAGCCACTGATCAGCAAAATTAAACACTGCTTGATTTTTGCCATCGGGCCATCCCCTTTGATCTGATTATCCCTAATCTACCATTTTTAACCGGTTTTGGAACAATAAAAATAGAGTGAAAAAAACTAATTCTTCTAAACAAAATAAAACAACTTTAATAATAGAAATGGCTGAAGATCAACGCTTTAAGTAACGCAATCTTCAACCATTTTTCTGTTTTGAGACTTTATTCCCAGCCTTATGAAAAATTGCGAATCGTCAATGAAGCTGCCAAAATCAAGGCTCCAATCCCAACTAAAACCTGCATCAGGCGGCCTGGCAGGTGACGAACGATGATTGGCCCTAAAATGCCGCCAATGATGTTGCCAATCATCAATGGCAAAACGTAATGCCAGCGAATCGGTGTTTCCAGAGCAAATACGATCCAAGCCGTCGTATTGGTGGCCGTCATTGCTACGTTTTTTAAGGCGTTGTTGATAGCAAAGCTTTCTTGCCGATTAATAATCGTCAACAGCGTCAAGCACAAGACACCTGCCCCGGCATTAAAGTAGCCAGCATAAACCCCGATCAAAAAGATCCACAGCATATTAAAACCGCGCTGTACCAATGACTTGCCAAACATCTTGCTGTTGGCTGACATGGTTGACTGTGCCTGCTTGGGTTGGTGCGGAAACAGCAGAATAATCCCGCCAATCCCAATACAGATCGGTACCAGATACTTAAACCAGGTTCCCGGTAAGGCAAACAAAAGCCATGCTCCGAGCACTGATCCAACCAATACCAGTGGTAAAACCAATTTGACCTGTTTTTGATGGCCTCGCAGCTCTTTAGTTGATGCTGCCAGTGAACTGTAGCCACTGGTAATCGTTGAAAAGGCACTGGTTACGTTAGCCGTCACTGGCGGCAAGCCCATCGCCAATAGTGAAGGATAGGTCACCAAAGACGCCAACCCGGCTGCCGCGCTAATGATGCCTGCCAAAACACCAATACCAATCATCAAAAGAACAAATCCCACTCCCGTCATCTCTTTTCCTAAAATAATGTCAGAATTGTTTTTTATTATAGAACATTCATTGATAGTTTAGACCCCGCAATTTTAAAAAGCATTAAAACCATCAAAACAAAAACAGTGCTATGTCTTGCTCAAATCAAAACATTGCACTGCTGATATTTTTACGATTGATATTGTGGTCTAGTCAGCCTGATCTTGGGCAAACACCTTCGCCAGACCATCGACTGCTTTTTGTAGCTTTTCCATTGAAGCCGCATAAGAGATTCTAAAATAGCGGACGGGTAATTTGGTAAAGGCTGCTGCGGGAACAACCGCAACCTTGGCTTTTTCTGCCAGATGTTCGGCATAAGCCATCGAATCGCCATCAAAGCCGTCTGGAATCTTAACCCATAGATAAAAGGCCCCTTTTGGCTTGGTGTATTCAAAACCAATCTTATCCATTGCCGCCATTAAAAATTTGCGTCGGCGATCGTATTCAGCCTTCATTTTGGCCGTATCTTCATCACCATGCAGCAAAGCTTCTTGGGCAGCATCCATATTCATCGTAGCATTGGTGGAAATCGCTGCTTGGTGAACCTTGGCTAAAGCCTTTAAAACGTCACGTGGGCCGCAAATATAGCCAACGCGCCAACCGGTCATGGCCGCATTCTTGGATACACCATTGACGTAGAGCGTCTGATCCAGCAACAGCTTGGCCATTGAAAGATGCTCGCTTTCATAAAGCAGATCAGCATAAATCTCATCATCCAAGATGGCAACGTTATAGTTTTTAAGCAGGTCTGCCAAGGCCCGCAGCTCATCTGGCGTATAGGTAACGCCGGTTGGATTGACCGGATAGTTGAGTACCAATACTTTGACTTTGTCACCATACTTGTCGAGTGCTTCTTTAAGCAGTTGTGGCGTTATCTTAAAGTCTGGGGCTGACGTTTCAAGCTCAACAGCTTGTGCATTGCACAGCTCGGCATTGATTCGATAAAGCGTGTAGGCCGGGCACGGAATCAACACGACATCACCTGGCTCACACAAGCCATTGATAATCGTACTGATCGCCCCGCTAGCCCCTTCCGTAACGAAGATTTCGCCTTCTGGATCATAGTGAAGATCAAAATGGCGGGCCAGATATTGACTGATCGCATTGCGCAGCCCCGGCGTCCCCCAGTTGTGAGGGTAGTGCGTATGATCATCAAGGATGCTTTTAATTGCTGCCAGCTTAACATGGTCGGCCGTTTTAAAATCCGGTTCGCCGACCGTCAGATTGACCATTTCTGGATCACTGCCGTACTTGTTGTTAAGTACCCGAATTAATGACGGCTTGGATGACTTGAGACTTTCTGGGACCAACGATGCGATTTTACTCATAAAAATTTCCTCCTTATGATAACTTTGATGAATGATTAACTATTTGACTACCAGCACGTCCACATCAGCATGACGAACAACATAATCGGTATGCGATCCTTGCAGCATCTTTTCAACCGCATTAATTCCTGTGCTGCCAAGAACGATTAAGTCGATATCATGTTGTTTGGGATAATCATAGGCTAAAATGGTCTTGATACTACCAACGACCACCTCTGCACTGGCATTGGTTCCCTTATCCAGTGCTTTTTTCAAGTATGGTTGCAGTTTTTTTCTGGTTCGAACGGCAAAGTCTTGGTAAAAGTCTTCATTGACCCCAAACGAAGAATCCATCCCCCGATCACGATTGACGACCCAAACCAAATAGAGCTTGGCCCTAAAAGCCTTGGCCAGCTCAATGGCTGTTTCAAAAGCTTTATCGGCCCGTTTTGAGCCATCGATGCCAACCAGGATATTTTGATATACCATATTAAATTCCTCCTTGATTGACTGCGTTTAAGTGCGAATGGCGTCGGCCATAGCTAAAGTAAAATATCAGCCCTAAAGCCAGCCAGATAAAGAATCGTACCCAGGTCTCCCAGTTGAGCCCCGCCACCAGCATCAGACAAAAGGCAATCGAAACGATCGGCGTAAACGGAACGCCTGGTGCCTTGAAGCCACGATGCAGATCAGGCTGGGTATAGCGCATAATTAAGATGCCAGCCGAAACTAAGATAAAGGCCGTTAGCGTCCCAATATTGACCAGCTCAGAAAGAATATTTAGGTTGATCAGGCCAGCACCAAGCGCGGTAATAATGCCGAAGAACCAGGTCCCCTTAAAAGGCGTCTGATGTTTTTGATCGACTTGACCAAAAAACTTTGGAAAAAGACCATCACGTGACATTGAATAGCTGATTCGCGACTGACCATATAGCTGCACCAAAATCACGGTCGTCATCCCTAAAATAGCACCAATGGAAACAATAATTGAAAGCCAGTTTTGCCCCGTTTTAGCAAGCACGGCCAAAATCGGTGCATTGATGTATTTTTGGAAAACCGGATAGCGAACGACCCCAGTCATCGTCAAAGTCATGCAGAAATACAAAATCGTTGAAACCACCAGTGAGAGCAAGATTCCTCGCGGCAAAGTTTTGCTGGGATTGATCGTCTCTTCGGCACTGGATGAGACGGAATCAAACCCAATAAAAGAAAAGAAGACGATTGAGGCCCCAGGAATAATCCCGGTTGCCGTTCCATTATGATGGGAATACCATCCGTAAGGGCTGAACGGGTGCCAGTTTTGCGGCTTGATAAACCAAACGGTGCAAGCAATAAAAAGAATAATTACGGCCAATTTGATGATAACCATAGTATCGTTGACGCGCTTGGTTTGAGTAATTCCCATTGAGATGATCCAGGTAATGATCAAAACAACCAAAAAAGCCGGTAAATTAAAGTAACTGGTAACACCAGGCGTCGTCCCTGCTGCCGCAGCCAAAGCCTGTGGAATATGAATGCCAAGACTGTCAAGCAGGCTGGTAAAATAACCCGACCAGCCAACCGCCACCGTAGCCGCACTCAGCGCATATTCCAAAATCAAGTCCCAGCCAATGATAAAGGCAATGATTTCACCAAAGGCAATATAAGAATAGGTATAGGCCGAACCAGCAATCGGCGCCATAGAAGCAAATTCGGCGTAACATAGGCCGGCAAAGCCGCAGCAGATAGCCGCAATCAAAAACGAGACGGAAAGCGCCGGTCCAGCTGTAAGAGCCCCCTTACCGGTCAAAACGAAGATTCCAGTCCCAATAATGGCACCAATTCCTAGAAAAGTCAGGTCCCAGGTACGGAGCGTTCGTTTTAGTGGTGACGCATTATTGATCAAGACATTAACATCTTTTTTGCGAAACAGAGACAACATAGGCAAGCTCCCTTCTAATCAAAAATTAACATAAACTTTAGCTACTTTTAATACGGGAGTAAATAAGATTGTCTTAAATCGTTGCAAATTTTGTCAATAAAGCGCTTTATAACAAATAACGTTAATGTAGTTATCTATCTAATCTTTTTTTAATAAAGTAGTACCATTTTGATTTATGGATAATAAAAGCGTTATCAAACGGATCGTGAGCAAATTAATCTACCAAAAAATCCTCTTAAAAATGATGTCCTGGCCGTCCCAGCAATCACTTTCAAGAGGAGCGCTCTTTTTAGTCTGAGCAGTCGTCTAAATCGGTTCGCCATCAAGCATACTTATGCGCGATTTTGCCGCAGACAGCCGCGACGATTGCTCCCAATAGATCATCAATAAACGTGTTGATATGTTTTTCATCGGTATCAAAGCTTTTAATGATGCCATACTTGACGCGATCCAGATAGCCGAAGTTAGTTGCGCCGATCGTGCCGTAAATATCAGAGATCTGCAGTGCCAGTGCCTCATCCACGCCAAATACCCCTGCATCTTTTCTGATGATCGAAAGCAGTGGTTCTTTGATTTGATTTTCTTCCGCCAGGCGATCCAATTCCAGTGCCACCATGGCATTATTGAGCAGCTCACGCTTGTGCATGACGTTGAGCAGCTCTTTATAGCAGTCTTCTTCCGTTAGTTCGGGAATAAACTGCTGCTGCAGGTCAAACGCAATCTTGGCCAGCTGGTGCAGATCAACGCCGCGTTCTTTTAATCGAGTCACTACAAATTCATATGCCTTGGTATCTGGATACTTAAAGTCTTTTGTCAGCAAAATCTTCACCTCATTATCAAACCGCTGCTTTTCCTGTCGTCTGCCACCACCAGATTAATAAAATGATTATAATAATCAGACCGAGTAATTCAATCAACAGCCAGAACTTTTTGTGGGGACCATCTGGCAGTGGAAAAACAAACACAAATGGTAAAATCAGCCAGCCATGCCTTAACAGCCAAAATAGCATCGTAAGCCCCCTTTAATTTAACACATTGCAATTATAACGCGACTGACCATCACTTCGGCTTTTATTGTTGTTTTGTGGTAAAATAGCTTTCTTAAAGAACACTATAGAAAGTTGGCACTAGTTATGGGAACCGTCATCGTCTTGCCTGATTTAAAACAGTCATCCGCATTTTGGCAACAGCTCAATATTGGTCGTCATCAGCTAAGGCTCGTTGATTATCGTCAATTCAGCGATGCAGCTTTAGACTACCAGTCCTTGGCACAGGCCGTTGAACAACTGGTGCGTCAGGTTCCACAGCCGGTCACGCTGATTGGTGATGGCATTGGAGCCATCATCGCGCTGAAAGTCGCTGTAACAGCATTCGGCCGTATTGACAATCTACTTTTGGTCAAGCCGCAATATGAGATCCCGACTGCTCGGCTCAAACGTCAGGCTGCACGCTGGCGACTGCTTCCCCAAGGCAGTTTTAAGGACCGGCCGCTTGATAAAAAATCATCCTTAGCGCTGCTGCAGTCGTTGTATGACGTCGACCTGACCAATCAGCTGATGCATATTCAATGCCCCACCACCGTTTTTTGCGGCAGTCGCGACCGGCAAAACCGCACGGCAGCTCAAGGCCTTAGCAACCGGCTTTTTGATGGTCATCTGATCTGGATTGACAAAATGGAGGCTGCCATTAATGATGACGGCTTAAAATCATTAGGCAATCAATTACGCTAACCAGACAAAATAAAACCGCTTGGAAATTGTTCCAGGCGGTTTTTTGATTGCTTAGTTTTGCCAGTTGATGTTTTGTTCATTGGCCAAGGCATAGTCAACCAGCTCTTTACCATCCAGATCAACCTTGTGCATGTCAACGGCATTGATTTGGTTGTTGTCATAGGTCGTGTAGTAGTAGATCCCACGATCGGCATTGACACAGGATGAATAAATCGTAAACTCAAATTGATTATTCTCGACGCCATCCAGGTTCTTTTGCTGTTCAACCGAGTGCAGAATGTGGAAGAAGTTGCCGACGTTCTCGTTTTCGGTTTCTCCCTTAGGTGCGTTAAGCTTGGTAAAGGCAACCTTGACAAAACGCGACATTGAGTCCATCCCGCCAGGCAGGCCCCGCGTTCCCAAGCCACGACTGTAGTTATCGAGCTCAAGGTCTTGGCTGAACTTGTTTTCTGGCTGCTGAGGACTTAAGAACTGGTAGTTGTTCAAGTTGAACAGCTGCTTGTCAAATTGAGGATTGTTGGTCAAGACGCCAACTGGATTGTCATAGACGTGCAGACCATCACGATCACATTCAATCGTTAAAGTCTTTTCAGATGCCGTTTCAGCCATCAGCCAGTGCAGTGGTGAAAGCGGCAGCTGTTCGCTAAAGTCGATCTTAACCAGGTTGATCTTGTCTAACAAAACCTTAGCTTCGGCCAGTGTTGCGCATTGGCCCAGAATCCATGATACGAACTCAAATGGCGATACGTTGTCCTTGCCTTCTGCGTATGGCTTGTAGTCGGCGTTGCCTGGGTAGTTCAAGCCAGCCATGCTTAACCCTTTTTCATTGGTAGCGTCAAAATAAAGCGGATAATTGTCGACCGTCGTTGCCATACCGATCAAAGCATAGTGATGTTCAAGCGTTGGCATCTTACGGAACGTCAGCGGAAAATTGCGCGGCGTGATCGTAACCTTTTCACCATAAGACAGTTCCAAATCCAAATTCCGACCAAAATAGTGGTCACCAGCAGTATAGGTTGCTGCAGTACACATGAGCCTTTACTCCTTTACAAATGTAAATTATCATTATTCGATCGTCATTTTAGTGCAAACTATTTTTAAAACAAGTATTACATAAATAAAAAAAACTGCTATCACGAGGGCCCAATCCCGTTATAACAGCTTTTTTACGTTTTTGTCGATTAATAGATTTAAACAATTCTTATTGTGTTTTTAAACAATTCTTAAACTAATTTTTTGTCAATTTCTATAAAAATCAAATCAGGTAGGGAAACATAATCCTAATCGGTAACGTTCAGTTCAACCGTACCAAAACCATGATCAAACTTGGCTTCCCACTTGCCGGCAGCCAGTTTTGGCGGCAGCACAAACGTTCCGGAAGACACCAGCTGACCTTTCTTAAACTGCTTACCTTGTTCAGCCAGCTTGGCAACTAGCCATTGCAGCGACTTCAGCGGATTGCCAAGAACTTCTGAGGAATCCCCTTCATCTTTCTTCTCGCCATTAAAATATAGCTCGGCATGAACCTTAGCTGCATCTTCTGGCGTGGCAAAGACCTTATCCGTGTCGCGTTCTTCACCATAGACAACCAGGCCGCCAACCGCACAGTCTGACATAACGTTGTACTTGGAAAGACTTGGGAACCAGTCTTTAAAGCGTGAGTCAGGAACCTCAAGCGTGCCGCAAACCGTTGTCTTCTTCATCAGATCTTCCAGCGAGTCGTCCGGTGACAGATCCTCCTTGGCCCGAAAACCTAGTTCTACTTCAGTCAGTGCCGCCATGCGATCACTGAGCTTAACCGTTGCTGGCGACTTTAAGAAGTGGTCTTCAACCTGTTGACCATACAGTGGTGAGTCAGAGTCAAACATCTTTTGCGTTTCTTCACTGGTTAATGAGACCTTGTAGCCGCCCAATTTTTGGTTCTTCAAAGCCGTAACGCGATCTTGGACGCGGTAGGCCGTATCGTCATCGGTAACGACGCCTTCCCATTCTGATTCCAGTAATGGGCTGCCAGACTTGTAGGCATCATACAGTGCTTGAGCAAATTTTTCTTGTGCGTCGGTCAGGGTTGCTTGTTGTTCAGCCATAATTAGATTCCTCCATTTTTAATTGCCTCACGCTGGCAGATTATAATGGTTCCGGCGTGAGTGTTCATGTCTTGTTCGTTTTGTACCGTGCATTTGAATATTAATATCGCTAATGTCGCTGTCTTTCATGACACTCACCTCTTTTATTGTCTGATTTGAATACGAATTAAAAAACGCCCCTTAAATACCGGCTGCTGCCAAGTATTTAAAGGACGTCACACGGGCGTGGTACCACCTTTTTTCGTTAAGTACAAACTTAACCTCAAACAAACCCAAATTTGGATTCATCGGCACGATAATGGGTGCTGCCAGGTGCGTCTTACTAAGTTTTTGACGCCCAACTCATAGGCGATTTTCATTCAAGGGCTTGGCTGACTCACAACTACCGTCAGCTTTCTGATTTCCTGCGGCTGGAACTACTCTTCCTAATCAATGTTTTTAATCATTTTCTAATTCGTATTTAATTTATGTTTATATAATAAGCACCACAATCCTCAAAGTCAATAGGTTTTTAAAATTTTATCATCATTTTCTAATTTAACGTTTATAAAACACCACAAAATGCTGATTCTGTCGTTACATTATTGCCCCGCCAAGCGTAAAATATAATCAATCAACGACGCGAGGTGAGAAGATGCGGTGGAACAACAATCGCCAAATTGGCCAAAACTATCGTGCTATGATCAGACTGATGTTTGCCGTTGCCATCATTGCGGCTGTAATTATGGCCATTTTTGATGATCATCCCGATCCGGATCCGACCATTTTACAAAGTCGTACCACACACCTAAAAAGATCGCTCAACCAAAATCTAGACCATGATCAATACATAAAAATCGATGTATCTGAACGCCGCATTCTTTTAAAAACATCGGCACAGAATCTTACCGATCAGCAGCTAAAAAGTCGGCTGGATCAGTTGACCAATCAGATCAGCACGCTGCAAAAAGCTGCCCAGACACATCTACCCATCTACGTACAAAATCCACACGGCCAGATCATTGCCCAGATCAAAATCGATCATCGCGGCTGGTACCGCAGTCAAAAAGGCCTTAAAGTCAAAGCTGTATTCGGAACGCAATAGTCATCGCCAGCAGCGGTGGCTTTTTATTTAGCCGCAAAACGACTAAAGCTTCAACAGCCGCGGCCAATAATCAGTTTTGCATGGCAATCACGAATCCCTTAGACCGCAGCCGCCGTTTTTGCAGGCCCTGCGAAATCAACGGCACCAGTTGACAGTCCAATGATTCGCGCCCCGTATTGAAAACTGCCGTTAGCTGCTTATGCTGCAGTTGACGCTTAATTACGATACCTTGATCATTCGGCAAAGCAGTCAGTTCAATCGTGCCCTGTGCTATCAGCTGCCAGTGTTCTTTTCGCCATTTAATCAAATCACGAACAAAATCATGCATTGCTATCGCTTTTGCATCGGGGTACCAGTTCATCGGCTTGCGACAATCCGGATCATTGCCCCCCGTCATCCCATATTCGGTACCGTAATAAATTGATGGACTCCCCGGCTGTAGAAACGTAAATGCCAGTGTCTGTCTGACCAGCTGATCATCTTCGTTGGCTAAGGTCATAATACGAGCCGTATCATGCGAATTAAGCACATTAAACATCATGGCATTAGTCTGATCGCGATAAAGCATTAATTGATGACTTAAACGTTCAACCAGTACTTGGCTGCTCAGCTCGTGTTTGATGAAATGATTAATAATCGCTCCAGTATAGTCATAGTTCATCACACCGGTAAACTCATCGCCATTGAGCCATGGCTGTGCAGAATGCCAGATCTCCCCCAGAATATAAAAATCATCTTTGAGTGTCAGCATCTCATTATGGAAACGACGCCAAAAGTGATGGTCAATCTCATTGGCAACGTCCAGCCTCCAGGCATCAATATCAAATTCACGCACCCAATAGCCCGCAATATCTAAAAGCCAGTCCTGTACCTTGGGATTGGCCGTATTAAGCTTTGGCATATGTGGCGTGTAGTCAAACGTGTCGTAGGTCGCATCCTTGGCAAATTCAAAGTTGTCCGTCGGTGTATAGGTAACTGGGAAACGATTGATATGAAACCAGTCGGCATACTTTGAATCCTGGCCATTTTTCAAAACGTCTTGCCACATAGGCGACTGATCACCAATATGATTAAAAACGGCATCCAGCATAACGCGCATCCCTCTTTGATGTGCCTGCTCAACCAGTTTCTTAAACAGCTTAGCATCACCAAAATGTGGATCAATTTGATAATAATCTTGCGTGTCATACTTATGATTAGAAGGTGCCTTAAAGATTGGATTAAAGTACAAGCCATTAACGCCTAGCTGTTTAAGATAATCCAGATGATTGATAACGCCTTGCAGATCACCACCATAAAAGTCCTGGAGCCCAGGATGCGTTTGGGGATCCCAAGGCTTAGTGCCTACCGGATCATTGGCAGCATCACCATTGGCAAAGCGCTCTGGAAAAATCTGATACCAAACCGTCTGCTCAACCCATTTTGGTGCGTGAAAGGCATCAATATCTTGAAAATAAGGCATTCGAAAGTAGGTATTAGCGTCCTCTAGCATTTTTAAATCATCTGACTTGATAAATCCCTGGTCAGTATAGATAAAACAATTGTTAGACTGATCAATCAGTTCAAAGGCATAGGCTAAACGTTTCTTAGGCTCAGTTACGGCCAATTGCCAATAGTCAAACAGCTCATCGGTATGAATCTTTTTCATTGGCGTCGGCTGCGTATAAAATTTTGGTAGGTCCGGTCGGCTGCGCAGACTGTATGGATCACCGTGCAATAGACTGACACCAGCAATATCATCTTTAGCCGTTTTCAAACGAATATGCATGATATCTTTAGTATAAAGATAGGCCATTTCGCTTTCGGGGCGATGATAGACTCCAGCAAAGTTCATAAAATGCTCCTTTATTAAGAATCAGTATTTTAAGTTACAGTTGATTTTAATTTTTTGCCAGCATAAGATCAAGCCAAGATAAGCACTCAATATCATCTCTAACTATAAAACTCCAAAACCGCTATGGATCAACCTCCATACGCTTCATCAATCGGCCCATTTTGTCGCTAATAGTACCAAATATGACTACTCCAATGGTCCAATGGAAGGCATCAAGCATAAGATCAAAAACTTAAAACGTAGCTGTTTTGGCTTCCGTAACTTTAAAAATCTGCTTCGGCTCATTGAATGCATCCGTTATTAAAAAATCCCCACTTCATTTTTGAAGCAGGGAATAGATCTTCGCCAATACGATTTGACAAAAACAAAAAAACTCGATGATAGATCTAACTATCATCGAGTTATCAAATAGTGCTGACTAAAGGATTCGAACCTTCGACCTACGCATTACTAGTGCGTTGCTCTGCCAACTGAGCTAAGTCAGCATGATGCGTGGCGATGCCCTATCCTCGCAGGGAGCGATCCCCCAACTACTTTCGGCGCGTTGAAGCTTAACTTCTGTGTTCGGCATGGGA
>NZ_CANCWQ010000008.1:0-77744 GCF_947381555.1 Limosilactobacillus pulli | reverse complement strand
GAGTAGCGAAGTGGTTAAACGCGACGGTCTGTAAAACCGTTCCTTCGGGTTCGGCGGTTCGAATCCACCCTCCTCCACTTTATGGCGGTATTGGTGAAGTTTGGTTAACACATCGGTTTGTGGGTCCGACATGCGTGGGTTCGAATCCCACATACCGCCTCTGTTAAAGACCATGTTCAATTAATTTTGAACATGGTCTTTTTGCATACTGTAATGAATAAAACGTCAAAAGATACAATCCTAAAGACTGCAATCGATGTTTTTTTGAATACAACCGATTGCAGAAAATATTTTTTAAAGATTAATGAGAAACCGTCATCCCTTATTTACTGGGTCTTTAGAGAATCTTAAACTTAATTGGACGTTTGATGAAAGATTGTCAAATTAAGACAGAGATGGTAAATTGTATAAGAACACGCTTACATAGTATAAGCAAGTGGGATTTTGCGATGGGAAGTGATGAATATTTACTTCAGATCAGAGGCTTTTAATAAGCTGTGGTCAAACTGTAGATCAATTGGAATTATTTGATAGTGATACGAGGGATTCATATGGTAGGAATTGTATTAACGAGTCATGGTGGCTTTGCAGACGGGATCAATCAATCGGCTGAGATGATCTTTGGTCAGCAGCAAGACGTGGCACATGTGATTTTAAAACCGGATGAGGGGCCGGATGATATCCATGCCAAGCTTGAAGAAGCCATTAAAGACTTTTCAGATCAAGAACAGGTTTTGTTTTTAGTTGACTTGTGGGGTGGTACGCCATTCAATCAAGCCTCCAGCCTGTTTGAACAGCATAAAGATACATGGGCCATCGTAACGGGCATGAACTTGCCAATGGTTATTGAAGCCTTGGCATCGCGGATGACTATGAATTCGGCCAGAGAGATTGCCACCCACATCGTTGAAACGGCCAAAGATGGCATCAAGACCTTGCCAGAAGAGCTGATGCCAAAAACTAAGGCACCAGCTGCGCCAAGCAATGCCAAGCCGGTTGCCAAGGGTGCGATTCCAGAAGGCACCGTCATCGGCGATGGTAAGATTAAATACGTTTTGGCACGGGTTGATTCACGATTGCTGCATGGTCAGGTTGCAACTGGCTGGACCAAGGCAACCAACCCGAACCGCATTATCGTTGTTTCGGATAATGTTGCCAAAGACAAGCTGCGCAAGAACATGATTAAGCAAGCGGCACCAACCGGCGTTCATGCCAATACGGTGCCAATCGCCAAGATGATCAAGGTCGACAAAGATCCGCGCTTCGGCAATACACGAGCCATGTTGCTGTTTGAAACGCCTGAGGATGCTTTACGAGTCATTGAAGGCGGTGTCGGCATTAAAGAGCTCAATATTGGCTCAATGGCTTATTCGGAGGGCAAGGTCAACGTCAACCAGGTTCTGGCCATGAATCAAGAAGATGTTGACACCTTTAAGAAGCTTAAGCAGCTGGGAATCAAGTTCGTGGTCAAGAAGGTACCTTCCAGCAATGCCGAGGATATGGATGCTTTGCTGGAAAAGGCCCAAAAGCTGATCGATGAACAAAAGAATTAAGGGGTTTTGATTATGTCTGCGATTTCAATGATTTTAGTTGTGATTGTGGCATTCTTGGCTGGTATGGAAGGTGTCTTGGATGAATTCCAGTTCCACCAGCCACTGATTGCCTGCACATTGATTGGTTTAGTAACTGGCCATCTGGTTCCCTGCGTGATGCTGGGCGGTTCGCTGCAGATGATCGCATTGGGCTGGGCCAACATCGGTGCTGCCGTTGCTCCAGATGCAGCCTTGGCAGCTGTTGCTTCAACGATTATTTTTATTCAAAGTGGTGGTCAGATCAAGCAGATTGGGACTGCAATCGCGGTTGCCATTCCTTTGGCGGTTGCCGGCTTATTCTTAACAATGATCGTACGGACGATTTCCGTTGCAATTATTCACATCATGGACAAAGAAGCCGCCAAAGCAAACTTCCGTGGCGTTGACATGTGGCAGATGCTGGCCGTTAGTCTGCAAGGGCTGCGGATCGCTATTCCAGCTGCTGCCATGCTGTTTGTGCCAGCCAGTGCCGTTCGCGCCTTTTTGGGATCGATGCCTGCTTGGTTGACTGATGGGATGACGATCGGTGGTGGCATGGTGGTTGCCGTTGGTTACGCCATGGTTATCAACATGATTGCCAGTCGTGAGGTTTGGCCATTCTTTATGATTGGTTTTGCTCTGGCGGCAGTTTCTGAGCTTACCTTGATCGCAATTGGTGCCATTGGTCTGGCCTTGACGCTGATGTACCTGTCTTTGGAATCCAAGGGCGGTTCTGGCAGCAATGGTGGATCAGGCAGTGATACCGGCGATCCATTGGGTGATATTTTGGATGACTATTAAAATCAAGGGAGCGACTGATTATGGCAGATAAGAAGGAAAACAAGATTAAATTATCCAAGCGTGATCGCTGGGACGTCTGCTGGCGCTCAACGTTCATCCAAGGATCATGGAACTATGAACGTATGCAAAATGGTGGGTATGCTTATGCAATGATTCCTGCCATCAAGAAGCTTTACAAGAACAAAGATGATCAGGCAGCGGCACTGAAGCGGCACTTGGAATTCTTTAACACCCACCCATATCTGGCCTCGCCAATTATCGGGGTTACCCTGGCTCTTGAAGAAGACAAGGCCAATGGGGCAGCCGTTGATGACGTTGCCATTTCCGGTGTTAAGGTCGGGATGATGGGACCACTGGCCGGTGTCGGTGACCCAGTGTTCTGGTACACGGCGCGGCCAATTATTGCCGGTCTGGGGGCCTCAATGGCGATCTCAGGCAATGTCGTTGGTCCAATCCTGTTCTTCTTGATCTGGAACGCATTGCGGATTGCCTTTATGTGGTACACGCAGGAATTTGGCTATCATGCCGGTTCTAAGATCACCGATGACGTTTCAGGTGGCTTGCTGCAAAAAGTAACGCGTGGCGCGGCCATGATGGGGATGTTTATCTTAGGAACCCTGATTGAGCGTTGGGTTACGATCAAGTTTACGCCAGTGGTTTCTAAGACCCCATTGCAAAAAGGTGCCTACATTGACTGGAGCAGTCTGCCAAACAACATGCACTCAGTTCAAAAAGTATTGACTGAGTGGAATATGGGTAAAGGACTGTCGCTGACCAGCTACAAGGTTACGACGCTGCAGGATAACCTGGACCAATTGATTCCTGGTCTGGCGGGGCTGCTGTTGACGTTCCTTTGTATGTGGCTGCTTAAAAAGCGGGTTTCACCAATCGTCATCATCATTGGCTTGTTTGTCTTAGGTATTTTGGGTCACGTCTGCGGCCTGCTGTAAGGTGAGAAAAATGGTTGAATCAATCAATGCCAAAGTTGAATACGTTACGGACGGGACTTCATTTATGGGACCAGTATCATATGGCAAGATCATGATTGGCGATCGGGGCTTTGAGTTTTACGATGATCGCGACGTGCGCAAGTTTATTCAGATTCCTTGGGATGAGATTGACTTGGTAATTGCCTCGTTGGTATTCGGCGGGCATTGGATTCCACGCTTTACGATTCGAACCCGACATAACGGCGAGTTTATCTTTGCCGCTAAGGATGCCAAAGCAACGCTGCGTGCCGTTCGCAATCACGTCGATCCCAAGCATATGGTCCGCGCCTTGACGTTTACGCAAAAACTCAAGCGTGGCTGGCAAGGAATGCGTGCAAGCCATAAGCAAAATGGCTGATATGATTGGCAAAAGAGAAAAAGCGTCTCAGGACCGGTTTAATGGTCTTGAGGCGCTTTATGTATATTGGGTCAGGTCCGCGGGGAATTGAAGAGAACTTGCCCTCATTTTATGAAAAAATCAGGCATTGATGATTACCAATACCTGATAGTGTGGACCCTTAATTAATTGCATTGCTATTTGGTGTCGTGATGCTGTTGATCTTTTAACAGCTGTTTGATTTCCATCAGTTCTTGATGCAGCCGCCTGTTTTCGGCATGCAGCTTGGCGATTTCTTTTTTGGTAACCTCATGTGGGTTGGTCGGCTGAAAGTAGGTCGTGATCGTGCTGGTCAAAAGCCCAATGATGCTGACGCCTACAACCATCAGCAAAACCGCGGCAATCCGTCCCCAGAGCGTAGTCGGCGAGACGTCGCCATAGCCCACGGTTGAAACGGTCGTTAAAGCCCACCAAAAGGCCGTGGAAAATGAAACGCCTTCTGAGATGCTGTACATACCGGCTGCAATAAAAAGAATTCCGCAGCTGAGGTAAAGGTAGTAGATCAGGCCATCCGTGTGAAAGAATCGTTTTAAGCGTACCGTCAGGCCGACCAAGCGTAAAAGCCGTAAAACGCGCAGCATATGAAAGACGCGGGCGACCCGAGCAAAACGGAACAGCGTAAAGATTGAGTTGGTCGGGATGATTGAAAGCAGATCCCAGATATTTTTCTTGAAAAACAGAATTTTATCTTTTGCAATTGCCAGACGCGTAAAGTAGTCAATCACCAGGATTGCCCAGATACTGCGATCAATCCAAACGTAGGGCGCTTGGCTGAGATTAATGGCGTGAGCGCAGTCAAACAGTAGCAACAGAATTGAAATTAAAGCGATCAGTGCAATAAACAGCTGATAGAGCAACAGAATTTTGTGTTTGCGAGGATTCATAGTCAATTTTCCCAATAGTAATAATAGTTACTTTAATGATAATTCGTTTGAAGAAGAGTGACAATGATTTGCAAAAAATTGGTAGGAAAATGGGTAGTGAAAGTAAGGATCTATTATAAGGTTAGCTAAGGAGCGTTTTTACTTTATTCCCCATGCATGTGGGGCATAAAGAAAAGAGGCACCTCAAGTTGGATGCCTCTTTTATGATTCAATTCGATAAAAATTTGAAATTTCAAATCTTTAAGCAGCTTTTCGACTAGCCCGTCGCTTGAAAATCCAAGTGCCAATTACTGCTAAAAGCATCCAGATCAAACCAACCAGACTGATCTTACAGCCTAGAGCCAAACCTGGTACGTGGTAGTGCAGGACAACGCGATGAGTTCCCGCAGACAGGCGCAGACCGACAAAAGCTTGGTTGGTCCGCAGCAAGGCAGTCTTTTTACCATCAACGGTCGCCGTCCAACCGGTTGAATAGGGAATCGAAGAAGTCAGAATACCGACCCGCGAAGTCGTAATCGTTCCTGAGAGCTGATTGCGCTTGAATTTAACGTTTTTAAGCGCGTGTTTTTGAATCTGACGCACTTCTTGATTGTATTTGGTTCCCAGTTTTTCGGCAACTACTTGATACTGCCACTGATAGATTCCCAGCTTAGAAGGTTTGAAAGTCAAAGAAGAGGGCATTCCTTTAGTAAAGTAGCCGATATTCATCGTGCCGTTTTTAACCAGCTTGAAAAACGACAGCTTGCTTTGCTTAGGCTGTTCTAAGGCCTCCGTACCCAGACGACTGGAGATCTTAATCGCATAGCTCATGTCTGGGGAGCCATTTAAAATGTGGTAGCGCCAGAATTTGTACTGGTTAAATCGATAGTTGACGATATCGCCAGGATTGGTGGACTGCTGCTCAGCATGCTTTTGCTCATAGGCAATCTGCTGTTTCATTGAAAATGGCTGATACTTAATGGAAGCAAATTCAACATGCAGTTCGCTGTTTTTGAGCTTCTTTTTGAAGGCCTTGCTTGCCAACTGAGGCAGCTGCAGTTGGTAGGTTTCCAGACTGTCGGTATATTTAAGCCCAGATGATTTGATCTTGTTCAATCGGTTGGAAACCAACTGCGACTTCAGCGTAATGACGTTGCCCTTTAAGTTGGCCGGCTTCATACCACTAGTGGCGTTGGTATTTTTAGAGCTGACCGTAACCCCACTGGCCAGGGCGCGTTCCTTAGCAGTTGGCGAAAGCTTTTGGTAGGCTTTTTTGCTGATGTAGGAATCTTGCCAATAGAGCAGTGGGAATGCGTTATTGGTCTGGTAACGGTTGGTCGTCGTTGGGATCAGCTGCGTCTTATCGGTTGGATTGCTTGGCTGACCCACGTCATAGTTGATCTTGGGTTCGGTAGTGGCACTTAAGAAGTAGCCGCCAGGAATCTTGTTGGCATTGCTGCTGTTGCTCTGCACGAACAGATACTTGACGCCCAAGAAGTTGTTTAAAACGGTTCGATCATCAACCTGGCGCAATGGTACGTTGGCTTCATATTGGGTATTTTGCAGCGAGGTGCTGAACTGACCCAGGTATTTATTTTGCAGCGAATAGTACGAATCGATGTTATGCATACCAGAAGTCAGATCATTGTCCAACAGACCGCCAGTAGTGATCTGATTGCCAGAGATCGTTGAGACCCGAAAGAACGAGCCATCGTTTAAGCCTTGTTCCAATCCGCCATAGCGATTCTTGGCAATTGACTGATATTGGCCGCGAACCAGCGTACTGTTGGCAAAATTACCGTTATAAGGCGTGCCGACGTACAAAGCGTTGCAGGCGGCATTGGCGAGAATGATCGCAACCAGCCAGCGATCGGGATGCGGCGTGCCATGCAGATTCATGATCCAGATCATCAAAAGTGACATGATCAAAAAGATGATTGGCATGAACATGGTCGTGTCGTTTTGGAAAATATAGGTTACTACCAAGACCAAAAGATAGATGCCTGTCGCGCAGGTTAAGATCCAAAGCGTGTGCCGATCAAGCTGCGTAGCATTTTGTAAAAGCAGGCAGACCGACATTGCAATTGGTAAATAGATCAAAAGCGTCCAACGGTTTGATGCGGCCATCATACCATTGAAAAATGCCCCAACTGCCGGAATCAGCAGCATAATCAATGCCATTGCTAGACTGATCGACAACAGTGGAAACTGGCGTGCCCGCGTGTAAAGATAAACGATGGCGATAAAAGCGATGCTAACCAGTCCCAGTGCCGACCAGAACATAAACGTCCACTGGTCACCATTGATCAATTGCTTGGGCAAAAACAAATAGTAGTAAAGTGGATAATGCTTCAGCCCATTGGCAAATTCAGCCCCGGCTCGCGTAGAGTTCATGACGGCCATAATCTCAGGTACCAACAAACAAGCTGCACACAAAATACTGGTGATTGTGGCAAAAGCCAGCTTAGCCAGCGTTTTACCATAGTTTAGCGTCCGCCGGTAATTTGTAGCCACACGCAGCACCAGATAGATAAAGGTCCCAATCCCCAACACATAAGCCAGGTAATAGTTGTTGACCAGCATCCACCAAAAGGCAAGTGCTAATGGCCAAGCCGAGCCGCCTTGTAAAACACGTTCAAGCTCAACGACTAAAATCGGGAACAGAATAAACGTTGTCATAAAAAACGGCTGCGCGATGCTGGCATAGAGTAAGTATGAATTGACCATGTAGACCACGGTGCCGCCTAAGATGACGTGATCCCGAAAAGAAAAGTGGCCAGCAAACCAGCAAAACGTTAGTCCAACAAAATATGTTCTGACAACGGTGATAACTTGATAGGCCAGCGTCAGTTTAGCAGCCGGAAACAATAAGGCTAGATAGGCAAACACGTCGCCAATCGTATAATACGAAAAAACCTGGAAGGTATCGGTACCCAGCCCCATGTTCCACGACCACCAATTTAGCGAGCGCGTTGGATGATGGAGCCAGCCCAGCACGATTTTTCGGTATTCACCGAGCAACGGAACGTGTTGGTTGAGGGCATCCTTATTCCAGATTAATGTATGTCCGGTAATCGCATAGCTGCCGAACATGCACAGCGCGATCAGAACAAACATCAGCGTGTATTTGAGATACAGCATGCGATGATCACGCTTTTCAAATGAAAAGTTCATCTTGTTAACCCCTTAGTTAGATAATACCAATCTATTTTACTATAGTTGCCAAAAGTGAGACTCAACAAAATTCTTAAGATTATGGTACGAAAAATCAGGTTGATGATAAAGATCACTATCAAATGCGAATCTCAGTCCGTTTGTTGGATACTCGGATCATAGATATTTGTTAAAATTTACTTTAAAAACAACGCCACCAATCAATTATGAAGACATAAAAAAGCCGCCTGATCAGCGACTTTCATAATTTAGAAATTCATTTTGTCTATGCAAAGCTGATTAAGATATATCAGTCGGCCAAATAGTTCAGCAAATCAGGCAATTGCTGTTCCATTTCGATCATGCCCTCGTCATGGAAGCCAGCCAGCTTTTTGACATTATTTTCAAAGCGACTGACCTTGACCGACTCTTGTGGTGTAATGCAGTAAAGCTCGTGATTTTCAAATGCGGCATCGATCTCATCGCAACGATGATTGTATACTTCAGGCCGATTGATGCCTTCTTCGGCAAAAATAGGGTAATCTTTGTACTGCCGATGATAAAGTGCCTTGACCAGGGAACTGGAAAGCTTTTTACGATAGGATGCCTCACGGGTTCTGACAACGACAATCTTGTCAAAGCCTTGCTCTTTGGCTAGATCGGTTGGAATCGAATCAGCAATCCCACCATCAAGACATGGGCCTTGATCAGTCTGCTGGGGCTCAACCAAAAACGGCATGGAACAAGATGCCTTCAGGGCAGTTACCAATCCATCGCCGCGATAGTTGACAAAATCAACGCGCTTACCATTTTCGATTGAAGTAGCAACCGCCGTAAAACTAGATGCTGAGCGCTCATAGGCAGCATGATCAAATTGATGCCAGTCCCAGCCGTGATCGTCAAACAAAAAGTCCAGGTTCAAAATATCCTCATGACGCAGACCACGCTTAAGTGAAACGTAGTCGGAATGGTGGCGGTAGCTGGTGTTGACATGGTTGACATAGTTATATTGTTTGGCAACGTAGCAGGCGCCGCATAAAGCACCTGCCGAAACGCCAATCACGCTTTTAAACTCAATGTGGTGCTTGAGCAGACAGTCCAAAACGCCGGCCGTATATTGACCGCGAAAAGCCCCACCTTCTAAAACCAGCGCAGCATTATAAAGCATAGCAATCCCTCTCTCTTCATACGATTAATCGAATAATCGAATTAGGTATGATTATAATAACATATTGTCGTAATCTCAAAAATTAATGAACAGTAAAGAGGTAAAAAGAGCGTAAGAAAAAACGCCGAAAATCAACTTGCTGCCGATTTCCAGCGGTTGAACTGCCAGTCAGCGATTGCACTGAGGCATTACTATTATTACAAAGTAGCTAAGCGATTGCACTGAGGCATTACTATTATTACAAAGTAGCTAAGCGATTGAGCTGATTTTAAGTTTCTTTGCGGTCAGCGGCTTAATTTTGTGGTTGCTTTTTTTCTTGTTCTTCGGCTTGTTTTTGCAGCTCGCGATTGACCAGTTCCGGATCAGCTTTGCCGGGGTTGAGTTCCGTGATTTTGCCGGTTGCCGCGTAGATCACCCATTCAACAAGGTTGACGATGTGATCGCCAATCCGTTCCAGTAAATGAATAACGGTGATGTAGTGGCTGCCGTCTTTGATCAGTTCAGGACGATTATGCATCTGATTGATGATTTTTTCATGTACCTGAACGTACTGCTTGTCGACTTCCAGATCCATATTGGCAACGGAATAGGCGGTCTGTTCGTCAGTGTAGACATAGGCATCGAGAGCCTTTTCCAACATATGACGCACGGTTTCGGCCATTTCGGCGATGTTGTTTTCGATGTCGGGCCAGTGTTGGTCCATATCTTTAATACGGATGGCGTCTCTGGCGATATGAGAGGCGTGATCAGCCATTCGTTCCTGATCTGAGCTGGCTTTTAGGATGCTCATGATTGAACGAAACTCGTTTTCTTTTGGCTTTTGAATGTTCATCAGCTTAAAGGCGTGCTTTTCCAGGTAGGTTTCGCCATCATTGATCAATCGGTCGTTTTCGCCGACTTCTTTGGCTAGTGCCACATCGCGATCAATGAACGCCTTGGTTGCCTTATAAATCTGTTCGGAGGTGTTGATCCCCATTTCCATAAACCGGCCACGTAGTTTTTTTAGCTCATCGTTAAAAATCTCGTTCATATGATCTCTCTCCTTTATGGGGCTTTTTTTCTTTGACTACTATACTTGTCTAATGTAAAAAATGTGTAAATATAGCGTAAATCATCGGAATTTATCGAAATTTTGTAAACATTGCGTTTTAATTAGACTTGGAAGAGAAAAGGGGATGGAAAATCATGGAGCAGCGACACTTTCTGCTCATTAGCAAAGATATGGCTTTATACGGAGCAATTGCCGCTGCGTTTGCGGATGAGGGTTGGCTGCTGCACCAGACGACCACCGCGGTAGAAGGGGTTGCTAAAATAAAAAAACACCCATACGGTGGTATTCTATGGGATTTTGACGCTACGCCATTGGATACGATTTTAGCAACGCTGGACGTCATGCGTCAGATGATGAATGGTCCGATTATTATTATGGGTGAAGCATTTAAGCCTAAGGTTCGTCGCAAGCTGTTTCGTTTTCATGCCGATGACTGCCTGCCAAGATCGCTTAATGATGCTGAGCTGTTGGTGCCGCTGATCAGACAGCGCTTATGGGTTTATGATCAGTTAAACGTAGAACAGTCGACAGCCGATAAGCCGCGGCGACCGCAACGTGATGACGTAACGATTGGCAATTTAAGGCTTGATTTTAATCATCGCTGTGCCTATGTGAATGATCAAAAGGTGATTTTAACGCCCAAAGAGTTTAAGCTGCTAAAATACCTATATGACAATCGCAATCAGGTTATCAGCCGTGAACAATTGTTGAATGGCGTTTGGAACTATGATATTTTAGGTACTTCCCGCATGGTTGACATCCATATTAGCCATCTGCGCGATAAAATAGAAAAAGATCCGCACAATCCAGAATGGATCAAGACTGCGCGCGGCTTTGGCTATCTTTTTGATACGGCTCATTTGGATAAGTAGCCTTTCTGTGTCATAATTGTCATAAACGATAATTTAAAGGAGAAGAAAATGGCATTTCCTTTTAAAGTGGTCGCTTTTGACATGGATGGCACGTTTCTGCGCGATGATAAGACGTTTGATCGCGAATTGTTCAGCCCGCTGTTGGATCGATTGTTGGCGCAAGATGTGCATGTCGTCGTGGCCAGCGGTGATCAGTATGAGTGTCTATTGAAATACTTTCCAACTCGTCATGAACAGCTGACTTTTATCAGTGAAAACGGCGCGCATATTATTGACCATGACGAGGAGCTGGTGGTGCAGACCATGGATCCCACGGTAGTTAGCGAACTGATTCCGTTTATGGTCGACAAAATGGACATGGTACCGTCACTTTCTGGTCATCAGCACGGCTATATCTCGCCAAACGTTTCAGCATCGCAGTTAAAGCGACTACAGTTCTATTTTCCCAATCATGTTTTGATAGATGATTTCAAGCAGCTGCCCGCCGATCGTTTCTATCAAATATCGTTTGTCGTTGAGCCAGACAAACTGAAAGAACAGCTAGAGGCCTTACGCAGCCAGTTTGGCAAGCGGTTAAAGATTACGCCAAGTGGCAATGGCTCAGTTGATTTAACGATTCCTGGCGTTGATAAGGCCCAGGCGCTGCAAAGGATGCTTGCTCAATGGCAGCTGACGGCTGATGATCTGGTGGCGTTTGGTGATGGCGGCAATGACGTCACCATGCTTAAAATGGCCAGAGTCAGTTGGGCAATGCAGAATGCCAGCAAAACCGTCAAACTGGCGGCTGATTTTACGGCTGATGAAGACAATAATCATGATGCCGTTTTGCATGTTCTGCAATCCTATCTGTAATCAATTCAAATATAAGCGGCCTTTTGTATGTTTGTCATGCGGAAGGCTTTTTTAGAGGTGATCTAATGCATCAAGAATCGCTTTTTGAACAACCAAAACAAGAACCATTGGCTAGTCGCATGCGGCCCCAGACTCTGGATCAGATCGTTGGCCAACAGCATCTTTTGGGAGCCAATCAGATGCTGCGTCGCTTGATTGATGCTGATCGCGTGCCTTCCATGATTCTTTGGGGACCGCCTGGCGTGGGCAAGACGACCTTAGCGCGGGTCATTGCTCGGCATACCAAGTCAGAATTCATCTCATTCAGCGCCGTTACCAGTGGCATCAAAGAAATTAAAGAGATTATGGCCCAAGCACAGCAAAATGCTGATTATGGACAGCGGACGCTCGTATTTGTCGATGAGATTCATCGTTTCAACAAAGCACAGCAGGATGCGTTTTTGCCTTACGTTGAGAATGGCAGCATCGTATTGATTGGCGCGACGACTGAGAATCCATCATTTGAGATTAATTCAGCTCTGCTTTCGCGCTGTCGGGTCTTTGTGCTGCAGCCGCTGTCGACTGATGATCTGCAAAAGATGCTGCAGCGCGCGACTCGGACTGGGTTTTCGCGTCCCATTCAAATTGATGACCGCTTATTGAAACAGGTGGCGATTTTTGCGGATGGCGATGCGCGCACGGCCCTCAACACACTGGAAATGCTGGTTGACAACGGCACGCTTGATGAAAATGGTCGGTTTACGGCAGCAGACAATCTGTTGGAGCAGCTGCTTGGGCATAAAACGCTTAAATACGACAAAAAGGGCGAAGAACACTATAACCTGATCTCGGCGTTGCATAAATCCATGCGCAATTCCGATGTTGACGCGGCTATCTATTGGCTGACGCGAATGCTGGATGGCGGTGAGGACCCATTATACATTGCCCGACGTTTGGTACGCTTTGCCAGTGAGGATGTTGGCCTTGCTGATACCAATGCGTTAAATGTCGCGGTTAATGTCTATCAAGCTTGTCAGTTCTTGGGGATGCCAGAATGCAACGTCCACTTGACGGAATGCGTAATCTATCTGGCGACTACGCCTAAGTCCAATGCCGTTTATGAAGCTACGCAAAAAGTTGTCGATGACGTCAAAAATACAGCCAATGAGCCGGTACCGCTCCAGATACGCAATGGCACCACCAAACTGATGCAAGAACTGGGCTATGGCAAAGATTACCAGTATGCCCATGACACGGCCGCCAAGCTGACGACGATGGAGACAATGCCAGAAAATCTAATCGGCCATCAATACTATTATCCAACTGAGCAGGGCAACGAGATTCGCTTTAAGCGCCGCTTGCATCAGATTAAGCAATGGAAAAATCAGCACCGCAGCCATGATTATTAATAAAATAGGCACTCCGCTCAAGCAGTAGGGTGCCTATTTTTGATGCGTTTTAATTTAGATTTATAGCCAACTAGCCATCCATGACGATGCCACCGTCACAGTCGCCAACCTCGCCAGTAATAAAGCTGGCCGCGTCACAGCCGAAAAACAGAATCATCTGCGCGATTTCAGCAGGCGCCGCACCACGGCCAAGTGGAATCATGTTTAAAACTCGCTGTCTTTTTTCGGGATCAGCTTCCAATGCGGACGTCATGCCAGTGTGGGTAAAGGAAGGGCAGACCGCGTTGGCATAGATGCCATACTTAGCTCCTTCTTTAGCAATTGCCTTGGTAAAGCCGTTCAAACCAGCCTTCGATGATGCATAGGCCGTTGTTCCCAACAAACCGCCACCGATTTTGCCGGCTACGGAAGAAACATTGACGATTCGGCCGCCGCCATTGCTTTTAAAATGTTCCCAGATAGCATGAACGGTATTGAAAGGTCCGGTAAGATTGACGGCTAGCGTATGATCCCATTCGGCTGGCGACAATTCATCAAACGACTTGGCACTGATGATCCCAGCCACGTTGATTAAAGTATCGATGCGGCCAAAGTCATTAAGGATGCGTTTGAAGACAGTTGCGACCTCATCACGATTGCTCTGGTCCATGGCGTAGGGGCGGGCATGTTCACCCAGCTCAGCTGCAACTTTCACCGCATCGTCAAACTTCAGACCAATTACTGCTACCGAGCCGCCGCCAGCAATGACACCCTTGGCGACTTCTTTGCCAATACCACCAGTTGCCCCAGTGACGATTACGTTTTTACCATCATAGTCATAGCGCGTCACGATTCCCCCTTAAAGTTAAAGTCTAGTATTGAGTCAATTATAGTCCCAAATTAAGACAATGATGACTTGATTTTAATCGACAAGTGATAATTTACCTTAACTAAAGCCCCCAAAAAATAGCAAACAAATCATCCATCGGCTTTATCAAACCGCGACCATAATTAAGATTTATATGTATCTTCCGTATTAGTTTGACTTTCAATCTTAAAAGTGGAATAATTTGTTCTCGATATCCATAAATGCAATTGAATCAAAGATTTGTTTTGATTTAGGAGCAGCAGCTTGATGATCACTGCCGGATATCGTTGATCATCAGAGAGAGAGGAATTGAATATTATGACAAAAAAAGAAGTCGTAATGGCCATGAACGATGCAGTACTGGTTCGCATCAACGATTGGCGCTGTGCACAAGCCTATCTGATTCAAAAGGTTTTGAATGATGGTAAAGTACTGCTGCGGCGAGCAAACGTTTCAGTTGACGGTCAAGCCGTACCAACTGAAGAAACTAAAAATGTCGCTTGGAGCAAGTTGGAAAAGCTGCAGTTTGACTTTTAGTTTTCTGATAATGCAATTTAAAGGATCATCTGTCATTGTGACAGGTGATTTTTTATTGACATTAACTAAAAGGTGAATAAGACTTTAATAGAGTCGCTCAGCTGACTGACTTATCCATGAACTAGGACGTTAGGTAACGATAGCTGTCTGATTTCCAGCATTAAGGCTTGTGGCGAGTCTTGATCGCGGTGAAAAAAGCCGTGTTCCTAGTCAGTCAAGTGCGGTTTTGATAAGTTAAGGCACGACCCGATGCGCGTTTGCAATATCCCATCCACAGTCAATCAGGCTCGACAACTTGAGAACCAAAGTGGAACGTCACCAAAAACGTTCGCCGTGATGCCGCAGTGATGTGGCTATAAGCATTGAGGCCGGTTCGAGTAGGTCAAGGCGACTTTTACTATTACACAATCAGTAGAAAAATGCTTATGCTGACCAAAAATGGTGGGTACTGATCCCAGCCCGTGCCATGTTAAAGCGACAAGAGGTTATGATCGACGGGTCATGGCTAAGCCTTGTCGAGCACGTTGCCTAATCAACTATCAAAGCTAAGCTACGAAAACCAATGCGCAGGCTGTTATGCCAGGACGACTCATCAATTTAATGAATCAATTAGTTTGAGTGGTGTCAATATGGGTTCGAGTCCCACTGCTGACATAGTCAAAAAGAGCCCATGGGATGCTTGACGCGTTTCATGGGCTCTTTATTTTATTCAATTGTCGGATGCAGCATCTTAAATTGATTATGTTCTTCAAACAATGCAGCCAGCTGCAATAAATCCAGTTCACGCCCCTTATTGGCAATTAATTGAATACCTTGGGGCAAGCCATCTTTTCTAATGTGGGTTGGTAAAGAAATCGCTGGTTCGCCAGTCAGATTGGCTGCTTGGGTAAATGGCGTTTTACTCAGCGAATCAAGCCATTGATCATAAATCAACTGCTGCTGTTCTTTTGGTGCCAGCTGATCGATATGTCTAAGCTGCTCGTCAAAGTCGGCAGTATGCTGCGGCTCATTGATACGATATGGACGGGTAGCGGTTGTGGGTGTCAATAGCACGTCAAATTTTTGATGGAGCTGATCATGCAACGCTGCAGCTTTATCCCAAACATTTAAGGCTGTGATATATTCAGCGGCTGAGATGTTTTTGCCGGTTTGCCACAGTGCCCAGGTAACCAGTTCAATCTCATCCGGACCAATCGGACGTTTTAATGAGTGTTCGATCTGAGCAAACATGGCTGCCGTTTCGCCTTCATTCATTAGATAATAGCTGTCGATCAAACTACGGCCATCAATTGGATCTTCATATGGCTGACAATCAAAGCCCATTTGCTGCAAGAAGTCAACGGCATCCAAAACCGTCCGAGTTGCATCTTCGTCGACTGTCGTATCAACAGGGGAGACTGTGGTCCAGCCGATTCTCAGCCGTGGGGTTGGCAACAATTCCATCGTGCCAGACTTAAACAGCTTGCTTAAGGGTGTTTGAAAGACGGCACTGCTTTGTACAGTCTGCAAAGTATCTAATAATAGCGCCGTATCCTTAACCGAACGCGTCAACGCAAAATTGATTGATGCACCTTGCCAGGAACGCCAACTGCCCGGTCCAACCGGCATACGACCGCGTGTTGGTTTTAGACCAATCGTTCCGCACCAGCTGGCTGGAATACGAATTGAGCCGCCGCCATCGTTTCCTGCTGCAATTGGAACCCAACCAGCCGCAACGGCAGCGCCCGCCCCGCCTGATGAGCCGCCAGGAGTAAAAGCAGCGTTCCATGGGTTTCGAGCTGGGCCAAACAACTCAGCATCAGTAACGTTTTTATAGCCAAATTCGGGAAAATTGGTCTGGCCGATGATAATAAAGCCAGCATTTTGTAAAGCTTTAACGAAATTATCGGTCGTATTGGCGCAAACTTTTTTGAACAGCTGGCTGCCATTAGTATCAGGCTCGCCAGCCAATCTTTGACCCAACCCCTTTAAAAGCAGCGGTACGCCTAAAAAAGGCTGGCCATGATCTGCCAGCTGGTCGGCTTCTTTTAAGGCTGCCTCTGTTCTTAAGTGAATAACGGCATTAAGAGTGGGATTTTCTGCTTGAATCTTAGCTAGTGCCATTTCAACCAGTTCACGACTGGTAAGCTGGTGTTGGCGAATCATTTCTGCTAAGCGGTAGGCCGGCAACGTCAGTAGATTCATTAAAACCACTCCTTTCAGTTTGTTAATATTCAGTTTGTTAATATATTGGCCCTTTACTAAGCGGCGTCTCCAGAATTGACCATAGCCTTTGCGCGTTGGGCGTCAGCAGGCGATTGGCACGAGCCGCCAGTGAAATGATGAACTCGGGCTGACTACCATCCGTCAAGGGCAAGGCCACCAAGCCATCATTGGCATCCAGTGCCAGATCCGTCAGAAAAGAAATCCCAGAATTGTTCGCGACCAACGCTTTTAAAATCTGCACGTCGCTGGTTTTAAAAACGATTTTGGGACGTACGCGAGCCAAATGCGCAGCCTGACGGAAAGCCTGGGCATGGACATATTCATCATCAAGCGTGATAAACGGATATTGCGCGGCTTGAACAAATGATACGCCCTCTTTAAAAGCTGCCAAAGGATGATTTTTTGCCACGATAATTTTAATCGGTGCCTTATCAATCACACGGGCTCGCAGACTCGGCTGTTGAAATGGCTGCAGCGATCCTAGCAATGCCAGATCAAGCTCGCCATTTGCCAGCAGTCGCAGCAGTGAGGCCGAACCATGATCAACGACTTCCAGCTGATTAAGCAGTCCCGCCTGCAACAGCGCTGGAGTGAAGCGGGGAAAGTACCAGCTGCCGATGATTGGCGGCAGACCAAAGCTGATGCGTTCCTGTTTAGCACGGGTCAGCTCCTTTTGGGCAATCTCAAGCTCTTCAATCACGCGCTGCACGTGTTGGTCAAACTGAAGGCCGGTACTGGTAACCTTCAATTGATGATGCGAGCGATCACGCATGAAAAAAGTCGTTCCAAAGCTTTCTTCAAGTCGTTTGATGGCCATGGTTACGGTTGGCTGACTGATATTGAAATCTGCTGCGACCTGGGAAAAATTTTTGGTTCTAACCAAATCATGATAATAATATAATTCTTTAATATTCAACCTGAATCACCGCCATAATTGGATTTTAATTTATCATATCAAAAAAATTTATAGATTTGGGCATATTTGACTATGTGATTGGTCGGTTTTTATAATCGGTTGCGAGATGAGAGATAAAAGATGAATTTTGTTGAAAGAAGATGAAGTCTAATGCGCGGATTTCAAATCCTAAATGATCCGTTTTTAAATCGCGGTACGGCTTTTACTGAAGCTGAGCGGCGTAAATATGGCTTGATTGGCCTTTTACCGCCCCGTGTCAAAACGATTGATGAACAAGCTGCCGAAATGTATGCACTGTACCAAAGTAAGGGATCACTGATTGAAAAGCGTCATTTCTTAATGGAGATCTTCAATCATAACCGGACACTGTTTTTCAATCTGATGGTTCGGCACATTGATGAATTCATGCCGATCGTCTATGATCCAGTAATTGCCGAAGCGATCGAACGCTACAATGAACGGTTCATGCAGCCGCAAGATGCCGCTTACCTGACGATTGACGATCCCGATACGATTGAACAACGCCTGCAGAACGCGGCTGATCAGCGCGATATTCGGCTGATTGTCGTTACCGACGCTGAAGGTATTTTAGGAATCGGCGACTGGGGCGTTAACGGTGTGGACATCGCGGTTGGCAAGCTCATGGTCTATACGGCAGCAGCCGGCATTGATCCACAGCAGGTACTGCCGGTCGTAATTGACGCGGGAACAGATAATCAGCAGCTGCTGGCCGATGATGAGTACTTGGGAACGCGTCATAAGCGGTTGACGGGTGATCAGTACTTTGCATACATCGATCGTTTTGTAAAGGCGGTTGAAAAGCTGTTTCCTCACAGTCTGCTGCATTTTGAGGACTTTGGTCGCGGCACGGCTGCTCGGATTCTGGACAAGTATCAGGATCGGATTCTGACGTTTAACGATGACATTCAAGGCACTGGCATCATTGCGCTGGCAGGTGTTTTAGGGGCGCTTAAGATCTCTGGTCAAAAAATCACTGAGCAGCGTTTCTTGACGTTTGGTGCTGGCACAGCCGGAATGGGAATCGTTAAGATGCTGTGCAACGAGCTCATCAAGCAGGGACTGAGCCCGAAGGAGGCTAAGCGGCATTTCTATCTGGTGGATCGGCAAGGACTGCTTTTTGATGATACGCCAGGACTTACGCCTAAGCAGCAAGCGTTTGTCCGCTCACGGGATGAGTTTTCCGATGCAGGCAGGCTTACGGATTTGACTGCGATCATCAAAGCGGTTCAGCCAACGGTAATGATTGGCACATCAACGGTTCATAATGCTTTTACCGAGGTCGCCGTTAAAGAGATGGCCAAGCATGCTGCCCGCCCAATCATTTTCCCAATCTCCAATCCAACCGAAAAGATCGAAGCTATGCCAGAGGAACTGATCAAATGGACCAATGGCAAGGCCCTGGTAGCAACGGGAATTCCTAGTGCTACGGTCGCATACCAAGGCATCGACTATCAGATCGGCCAGGCCAACAATGCTTTGATCTATCCCGGCGTAGGATTTGGTGCTTTGGCCGTTAATGCACGGGTCATCAATGATGAGATGCTGGCCGCAGCTGCTCATGCGCTTGGCGGTTTAGTTGACGTCAAGGTTCCCGGGGCCCCGGTTTTGCCGCCAGTTAGTCAGCTGACTGAATTTTCCAAGAAAGTTGCGCTTGCCGTGGCCCAGTCGGCAATTGACCAGGGCTTGGCACAGACTGATCTCAGCGCGGAACAAGCGGTCGCGGCAATGCACTGGCAGCCAGAGTACCAGCCGTTTGACCAGCTGTTGGCAAACTATCGTAAATAAGATGACTCAAAATAAAAACAGCGTCAGGTTCAAGCTTACTAAGCCGAATCTGACGCTGTTGCCGTTTCTGATTAATTTTAGTAGACGGCTCCTTCATAAAAGTTAAACGAAGGCTGGTTAAAATTAAAGCTGGCCAGCTCACTCATTTTGATGGCGTTGTCAGCAAAGCCCCATGACATCAGGTTGATCGGCTTGCCCCATTCTTCATCAGGAATTACCAGCAGTACATACTTGCCGTGCGCCTTTGCCCAAGCAATCTCGGTTCCCATACCAACGTCTTCTTCATCTGGAATATAAACAGCCAGCGTGGCGTCGGTGGTAGTGACGCCTAAGCAGTCGCCCTTAAAGGTAGCCGTGGCCCATTCCTTATCATGCAGGTATTCTGGGTGCTCATCGACGCGAATGTTCTTGTACTGATGCTGCAGAGGAACATAGCTGTTTTCGACGTCAATGGTTGGGTTTTGCTTGATTGCTGTCATGGCTGCTTGATAGGCTTTGTTTTGCTTATCAGTAAACCAGCCAGCGCAAAAATAAATGGTTTTGCTCATCATTATCTCTCCCTTGATTAGAATCGACTCATTTTTGCTTAAGTCAAGAAGTCTATTTTACCATAAATTTGCAGAATAAGGATTGGCATCAGTTTTCAACTTGTTCCATAAAACGCGTTATAATTATTTATAGGAAATCGATGCACCAAAAATATGCACGAACAGGAGGCTAAATGATGAAAACTGTATTAATAACTGGCGGTACGGCTGGCATTGGCCTGGCTGCGACCAAGCTTTTTCTGCAGAATGGCTGGCAGGTTATAATGGCCGCGCGCAATGCCGATAAGGGGACAGCGGTAAAAACGGAGCTGGCAGCTGAATTTGGAGCCGCAATTGATTTTTGCCAAGTCGATGTCAGCGATGAAAAAAGCGTTGCCGCACTGCATGACTTCGCTGTTGAACGCTTTGGCACGATCGATGCATTGGTTAACGATGCCGGAATCGTGGTTAAGGGTCGGTTGCATGAAACAAGTCTGGATGATTGGGAACGGGTCTTCGCGGTCAACGTGCGTGGTACCTTTTTGATCAGTAAGGCGTTCTTGCCTGATATGATTGCCAGCCATGCTGGGACGATCGTTAACATTGCCTCAGTTTCAGGGATGGCCGGTGACTACGCTATGACGGCCTATAATGCTACCAAAGGGGCGATTATCAACATGACGCGGGCCATGGCGATGGATTATGGACCACTTGGAATTCGCGTTAACAGCGTTTCACCTGGTCCAACCAACACGGCTATGTTTCCTCAAACAATGAAGGAGCGCTTTAGCCAAAACAGTCCGTTGCAGCGCATCGTGGAACCAAGCGAGGTTGCGGCGGCAGTCTACTTTATGTCGACGGAAGTATCCAGTGCGATTACCGGTGAGAACATCCCCGTGACGGCTGGTTTTGAGATTGGTACCGGCCAGCCAAAACAGGCTTGATCAAGACTGAGCCTAGGCGGTTGATTATCATTATTCGCCTGAGGTATTTAGACGTAAAAAGATCATGAACCAGTTCGGCCCATGATCTTTTAATTTTATTGATTTGACGAAGCTTGTGCCATCAGAGCCTACTTTTGCGCGGACTGTTGAGCAGCCATCTTCTTTTTGAGCTGCTTTAATTCTGATAAAATAGATGGCAATTAAACGATCGAAGTTGCTGAAAAAATCCTAACCAAGGGTGCCCTAACCTATATCCGTAGGCTTGCTCAGCATAATCAGCAGTTTTAATCGTTAATCTGATTGGGGGATGAATAAATGTATCAAAATGTGCTTTTTGATCTGGACGACACTCTGCTTGATTTTCAAGCTGGTCAGCAGGCCGGTATTACCAAGATTCTGCAGTCACAAGGCGTACAAGACATCGAACGAGGACTGGCAGCTTTCAAGCAGATCAATCAGCATGTTTGGCAGCAGATTGAACAGGGCGCTGATCGTCAGCCATTGTTTGATCAACGATTTAATGATTTATTTGCTCAGTTTGACAAGCAGGTTGACGGCCTGGCGCTGCAGCAATGGTATGCCAAAATGGAGGCTGCCAACTATCATACGATGCCAGACGCTCATGATATCTTGCAGCAGCTATCTAATAACGGTGTTCATATCTATGCCGCCAGCAACGGTGAGACTGGTATGCAACAACAACGTTTAAGAGGGGCCGGTCTCTTGAATTATTTTGATGCAGTGTTCATCTCAGAGGAGATAGGGGTCGCCAAACCAGATCCACGATTTTTTGAGCAGATTATAACCACTTGCCCAGCGTTGACTTGCAAAAATACCGTCATGGTTGGCGATAGCTGGCAATCTGACGTTAGAGGAGCGCAAAGTGCTGGCCTGGATTGTATCTGGATAACCCCAAACGATCAGGTCCCTTCAGCTAAATTCGATCATCAAATCAAGATCGCACACGACCTAAAGCAAGCTGTTCAGCTGATTCTTAAATAATCTCAATCAAAAAAGGCTCGCCGTTTCAGACGCGCCTTTTTTAGGTACTTTAGGTTGAAGAGTTATTTTGCCAACTGATCGACAAACTTGGCATGCGGCAGTCGTGCCAAAATTTGAGGCGTGGTCTTGAACTTGGCATCGACGCGGTCACCGCCAATGATGACCGCATCCAGTTCCTTGACGCTGCTGCCAATCAAGACCTGCCAATCATCGGGCAATCCAACGGGAGTAATGCTGCCAAATTCCATACAGGTCATGGCAATAACATCGTCCAAATTGGCAAATGATGGCTTGGTGGCATCCATGGCGTACTTGAGAACTGCTCCAGAATTAACCCGCTTGCCATAAGGAACCACGACAGCTGCATATCTAATCTGACCATCACGCTTGCCAACAAAGGCCAGACAGTTTAACTTCTGATTAATGTCGACGCCGTAAGCCTCACTGAGTTTTTTACCATCAGCATACTGGGGATCGATTTGGGCAACCTGGATTTTATCGGTCAGCTCATGGGACTTTAAAAATGAAAGCATTTTTGGTGCCACATATTCGGGATGACTTGCAACAGAAACAAATTCAAGCATAAAAATTCTCTTAAGCTAACTTGGCAATCAATTCACACAACTGATCGACATCGGCTTTTTTTGAGGCCCAGCTGGTAGCAAAACGGATAATGGTATGATTTTCATCATATTTTTCCCAGAAGCTGAACTCGGCATGCTGGGCCAGCTCCTGCATCTTTTGATTTTCAATCACAAAAAACGTCTGATTGGTTGGTGATGAGTAGTAAAGCTGATAGCCATTTTCTTTTAGGCATTGACGAATCTGATTGGCATAGTCGATAGCTTCTTTGGCAATCTTGACGTACAGATCGTCTTTAAACAGCTCATCGAATTGAATTCCTAAGAGTCGTCCCTTGGCCAGTAATGCACCATGCTGCTTGATAATGGTAAACAGATGCGGAATCAGCTTCGCATCCGGTATCACAACGGCTTCGCCAATCAAAGCTCCGCATTTGGTACCGCCAATGTAGAAGGCATCACACAGCTTAGCCAGATCAGCCATGGTTACATCGTTTTCTGGACAAGCCAGGGCGTAGGAAAGGCGCGCGCCATCGACATAAAGCTTCATGTCATATTGACGACAGACATCATGAATGGCTTGCAGTTCAGCTTTGGAATACAGCGTCCCGAATTCGGTTGGCTGCGACAGGTAAACCATCCCTGGCATAACCATGTGATCGTGGTTGGCATCGTTATGATAGTCAGCTGTATAGGCCACAATCTGATCAGCAGCAATCTTGCCTTCTTTGGCAGGAACCGTCAATATCTTGTGGCCACCAAATTCAATGGCACCAGCCTCATGCACGCTGATATGTCCCGTATCGGCGGCAATCACGCCTTGATAAGAAGCCAGCAATGCATCGATCATCACGGCATTGGTCTGCGTGCCGCCAATTAAGAACTCGACTTCAGCATTGGGTGCCTCACAAGCTTTGCAAATCCGTTCTTTAGCTGATAAGGAGATTTCGTCGAAACCATAGCCGGGCATCTTTTGCCAATTGGTATCAGCCAGTCGTTTTAAAATGTTAGGGTGAGCACCTTCCATATAATCAGAAGCAAATGAAATTTTTTCAGTCATTGAAGATTACCTCGCTTGGAATTTGATTTATGGATATCTTACGCTAAAATTAGCTATGACACAAACGACTGTTTAGCATGTTAAGTGTTGCAAATTGTCATATTAAATGAAGTGAAAAACGACTGATATCAATGATTGATCAAAAGAGAGGTCTATATTCATCATGGAAGCAATTAAGTGTGAAGCAGTAATCATGGCCGCCGAAAGAGGCAGTTTGACCGCGGCGGCCAGCGCGCTCGGATACACTCAATCGGGGATTACGCGCATGATCAACAGTTTGGAAAATGAATTGGGTTTTGCACTGTTCATACGTCAAAAAAGAGGCGTAAAACTCACTGAAAATGGCAAGATCATGCTGCCAAAACTGCGTAGTATCGTGCAGGCACAAAAACAGGCCAATGAATTGAGTGCCTCGATCCGTGGCGTTGTGCAGGGGACATTGACGATTGGCAGCTACTTCAGTGTTTCGGCAATCTGGATGCCAGCCATCTTAAAACAGTTTGAAGAACGTTTTCCAAAAATCAAAGTCAAGATGCTGGAGGGCGGTAATCAAGAAATTGCCCGCTGACTAAACGAAAAGGCGGTCGATCTTTGCTTTTGTGCGGCCCCAGATCCGAAGACTTCCTGTGACTGGCTGCCACTTTATCAAGATGAGATGGTAGTCTGGCTGCCCAAGGATCATCCAATGGCAAATCAGACAAGCTATCCGGTTGCAATGCTTAGTCAGGAAAAATTCATTCATACATTGCCCAATGAGGATACCGATCAGGATCGCTTGATTGTGGCTGAAAAGCTCCAACTCAATGAGCGCTACACGACGCGTGATGGCTTTACCACTTATAATATGGTTGAAGCGGGACTAGGCGTGAGCGTCAATCAACGGCTGATTTCGCAAAAGTGGCAAGGTGCAGTTGCAGAAGTGCCATTGCGACCGGCTCATTATGTGTCACTTGGTCTGGCTGCGCCAAGCTTTAAGGAATGCTCACCGTCTGCCCAGCGCTTTATTGATTGTGTGCAGGAGATGATGCCAGAACTGACAGTGGCTGATTCAAAAACGACTGGCAATTGATTGTCTGGTTTGTTAAAATATAAATAGTTTATTAAAGAAAAATTAAAAACCGCCATTAAATGCTGAATGGCGGTTTTATATGTGGAGGAATAGGATGCCAGGATTAGGAACCATCGTCAACGTAATTGCCATTGCACTTGCGGGAATCATTGGCTGTGTAGCAGGAGAAAGAATCTCGCCACGCTTTCAGGATATGCTGATGAAATCGGCCGCAATTGCCGTTTTGTTTTTAGGGCTGGGCGGCACCATGGCACAGATGCTGCAGTTTAAGAATGGCTCTTTTTCAACGCAAGGGACCATGATGATGATCGGCAGCCTGGCAATCGGTAGTCTGATCGGTGAGTGGCTGCGTATTGAGGATCGGTTTACCGAATTTGGCAACTGGCTCAAGCAAAAGACCGGCAACGCTAACGACCAGGGATTTATTGAAGCCTTCGTAACCGCGTCGCTGACCGTCTGCATTGGCGCGATGGCAATCGTAGGCGCGATTGAGGACGGCATTTTTGGCGACCACTCAATCCTTTTCGCTAAGGCAATTCTGGATTTTGTCATCGTCTTGATCATGGCCGCCTCGCTGGGCAAGGGTTGCGGATTTGCGGCAATTCCAGTCGGGATTTTGCAAGGGACCGTCACGTTGTTTAGCGAATTGCTCAAGCCCGTGATGACGACTGCAGTTATGAATAACATCTCATATGTTGGCTCGATTCTGATTTTCTGCGTCGGGGTCAACCTGTTTTGGGGCAATAAGATCCGAGTGGCCAATCTCTTGCCAGCGCTGATCGTTGGTGCCGTTTGGGTGATATTTTAACTTTAAACCGGCTTGATGAGCTGCTCATCAGTCGGTTTTTTTTGACTGTTGAGCATGTCTGATCAATTGCTTTAATGCCGGATTGAGATTATCGTTTCGATACAGTAAAAAAATTACCGGTTCAATTAAAACTTGGGCAGGAATCCAACGATTTTAATCGGGGGAGGAATGACCCCTTTATTAGTGCAGTAAGGCGCTATTTTCTTTTTAGAGGTGGTTTCCTCTGGCTGGCAATATAACGCTCTACAACCTCTTTACTCATGTTTCCCAGTTTCCCATGTAATAGCTACGTGACCACAAATGGCCGCCCCAGTACTGCCTTTGCTTGATTTCTGGATGATTACGCAGGAATATTCGCGCGCTGCCACCCTTCAGTGCCGTAACGATATTCGTTGCTGAATACTTGGGCTTAAAACTGATCAACATATGAATATGATCTGGCATCACTTCCATTTTTTTATCGTAATATCATGAAGATCGGCAATGTGCTTAGAATATCTTTCGTCTCGTTGACTAGTGCTGGCGTTGTAAATGTGGCATTCCGATATTTAGTAGTACAATGGAAAGTAGTAAAGGGGGTGAAATGACATGCCAAAAAAAGAAGATTTGCCATATATGATGGGACTAAAGCTACGCTTATACCCAAATTGGAAACAAGAAAAGATTTTGTGGAAGAATCTGAATGCTTCACGGTTCATTTATAACCAATTGTTAGCTAATAGTTGGACTGATAGTAAAATTATCAAAAACAAACTTGATAAGCGATACCCAATTCCAGAAGCATATTGGCGTTATGGCAAGAACGGTAAGGTAATTAAGAAGAGCCAAAAACGGCCGACTGGTCTAGCTCGTATTACTGCTCAACGATATCCTTGGCTTGGTGATGATGATCTTGATAGTGATATGTTCACCAATACCGAAGTTAATTACAAAGCTGCTTGGAATATGTTTCGGAAAGTACACACTGCCGGAAAACCAAAGTTTAAGCGAAAAAGCCGTCCTGTTCAGTCATATTCGACTTCCAATCATTATTCGAGTGTAACCGTAAAGAAACATGGGGGAACTCCCTCGCTTTATAATGGGTCAATCAAATTTTTAGATCATAACCATATCCAGCTACCGAAGTTAGGTTCTATTAAGGTGAAATTACACCGTTCATTACCAACTAATCGGTTGGTACGGATTGCCACTGTTACAATTAAGCACTACGCGACCGGGCAATGGACCGTTTCATTACTGCTTAAAAGTGATGAGTCGTTCCACCAAGCTTTACCCGATACCAATCAAGCAGTTGGTATTGATCTAAACACCGAAAACTTTCTTACTACCAGTGATCAAAAGCAGGTTGCAAATCCCCACTATTATCGTGCCATTAAAAAGCACTTGGCAAAACACCAACGGATTCTTTCCCGCCGGGCACGGCGTGCAAAAAAAGAGCATCGTCCTTTGTGGGCAAGCAAGAATTACCAGCAGGAGAAGCTGGTCGTTGCCAAAATCCATCAACGGATTCGTAATCGGCGCCTAAACTTTCTTCATGAAACCTCGACTGCACTAATCAAGAACCACGATTTGGTAGTTGCGGAAAACTTGAAGAGTAAAAATATGCTTAAAAATCATGCCCTGGCAATGAGTATCTCCGATGTTGGTTGGCGGACTTTTTTGGGTATGCTGGAATATAAGGCCCCGCTGTATGGGCGCACGTTTGTCGAAGCTAATCCAGCTTACACAACCCAAACTTGTTATGATTGCGGCTTCGTGATGGGCAGCAAAGGTACCAAACGATTGACTCTTCATGATCGTGAATGGACTTGTCCTAACTGCCATGTTCATCACATTCGTGATCACAATGCTGCTTTGAATATCTTAGCGAAGGGTCAACGCTTGCTAACCAGACCCGACCAAAATCTAGAAGTAATTTATTAGTTTTAGAAAGGGACGTTTGGAAACTTGCGCCCCTAGATTAAGCGTTAGCTTGATCTTAAATGGCCTAGTTATTGGCTGTAAGACATAGTGCCATCCGAAGATAATTTATTATCTGAGATGTTGCTACGCTGGCTTTATCTAGGCAAATTGTAGCTAGTAACTCATTCAGCGATGAACTGATGGGTGAAGTCTACAAGCCCCCGAATTTTATTCGGGGGTAGCTTGACGTCGCTTCATCTGCTGTGAAGGGGACGCTAATCCCAAGATCTTTATCCCACGCTTGGTTCAGCTCTACAAGGAAGAGCGTTTCCCAGTCGATAAGATCATTACGAAGTATCCATTCGAACAACTGGAGCAAGCTTGCGAAGACTCCAATGCGGGTAAGGTTATCAAGGCCGTTGTAACAATGGAGAAGTCATTTAGTTAACCCTCTAAAGAAAAAAAGCGTTCTGATTTGGCACGAAAATTCGGTTATGGCAGAACGCTTTATTTTTGGGGGATAATCAATAGTTCCATTGGGGCGGTCAATCTGCTTGCAGTTAGAATTTTGGCAAACGTTTCAGGGCTTTCTAGATGAGGGTTGCTGATCCATGAATTTATGCGATCAAATAACAGTCCAACCATGATTTCTTTAACATACCGAGTTGGAATTTGGTTGGTCGTGTATGCATGATAAAGGCGGGCGCGAAAAATGATCTCATCGCCCATAAGTGAACGCAGCCGTCTGCTAAAATGCGGGTCGCCATTTGGTGATAAGAGGACTTTGAAAAGAGCTCGTTCTTGATCAATAAAAGACAATACTTCATTAAATGCTTCATTAGTGAGGAGGTATTGATCGTTGCGAGGGACGCTGCTGCGATCAAACAGTGCATGATTTTTTTGTAGCCGTTCTTGAAGCTGTTTGATTAACTGACCTTCTAGTTTGTTCAGCAGATCGTACTTGTCTTCATAATGAAGATAAAAGGCTCGACGACTGATTAATGCTCTGTTAATCAGATCGACGACGCGAAGCTGGGCAAATGACTTTTGCTGCAGTTCGGCAATTAGGGCATGCTTAATTTTCTGCTCCGTTCTTAGCCATCGTAAATCATTCTTATTCATTGATATAACAGCTCCTAAAAGACTTTAATATACATTTAGTTTAATAATAGTAATTGTTTTAGTCGACAGTAATCTTAAAATAAGTTTATTGATAAGTCATAAAGGAGCCGATTAAAATGAAAACAAAGCCGAATCAAATTAAAATACACGTCTTGCATACTGGCCAGGTAATCGTTGATGAGGCCTTGCCATTTCATCATAAAGGCGATCTTCCCTGGGCATTTACGGGGATGTTTCGTTTAAAGAGTCATCGCATCACAGTTCCGGTTTCTGTCTATCTAATTGAACATCCCCATGGTTTGGTTTTAATTGATACTGGTTGGAATAAAGCGAACCGCGATCATCAATTAAAAAATCTTAGCTTTCAATGGCCAGTCAACAAGGCAGTGCTTCCATACGGTCAGTCAGTAGATGAACGGTTGAACAAGATGGGAATCCAACCCAGTGATCTGGACTATGTGTTGTTTAGTCATCTGCATTATCTCCCTCATGAATGGAAAAACGTGCCTTTAAAGACGTTTGAGCTGGCTGACAGTAATGATGGTGCTTGGAATCGTTCATTTGATCTTTTTGGCGATGGGACGATTAAAATGATTTGGGAACCAGGACACAGTGCCGGGCTATGTGCTGCCAAGCTTCAAGCTCCTGGACGTAAGGAATATGTAATGCTTGCTTCCGATGGCGGATATGCTGCCAAATCATGGATTGAGAATCTGACGCCAGGGGTAGTGATTGATCGAAAGGCGGCTCAGCGATCATTGAACTACCTGGCTGAAGTAGCTAAAGATCAATACTGTATTGAATGTATTGCCAATCACGATCCGGCTGTGCAACCTCACGAAATAGTTTTGCCGTATTGAGAAAATCCGGATAGCCAATAAATTTTTTATTAGTCAACACTTCAGCTTTTAATGGCGCCATTGATTAGAAAACTGATGTCCAGTGGTTCAACGGCATTGGTTAACGTCCCCAGTGAAACAAAGTCAACGCCGCAGCCCTGGTATTGGGCAATATTTGCTAGATCAATGCCGCCTGAAGCTTCAGTAAGAATTCCGGCTGGCACCAGTTTTTGCCATTGCTTGATGGTTGCTGGCTTTTGATTATCAAACATAATCACATCGGCATGGTGTTTGATAGCTTCCTGTAATTCACTGAGTGTTTCAACTTCAACCTCCACGCGTGTCATAGGTCCCACGCTCTGCTTGGCTAGATCGATTGCCTTGCCAACGCTGCCCGCCAATGCCAGATGATTGTCTTTTAACATAATCCCGTGCGTCAGTCCCATGCGATGATTAAAACCGCCACCAGCACGGACAGCTGCTTTTTCAAACATTCTTAGCCCAGGCATCGTCTTGCGCGTATCCACGATTTTGATGGTTGGATCAGCCAGCAGCTGGACGGCTTGAGCAGTTTTAGTGGCAATCCCGCTCATGTGCTGCAGCAGATTCAAAATAACCCGTTCACCGCTTAGTAAAACGGCAGCTGATCCTTTAACTCGTGCTAGCTCGGTCTTTTTAGCGACTTTTTCACCATCGCTGACCAACAACTCAACTTCAGCACCACCTAAAAGGTCATAGACGGCACTGATAACCTGTAGGCCGCAGACAATACCATCAGCTTTGGCAATAAACGTTCCTTCAATGACATGATCTGGTAGGGGAGCAAGACTGGCATCCCCAAATTCCAGATCTTCTTTTAAAAAAGCGGTCAGTTTTTGTTTTAGAAGAAAATCATTCAGCATGAGCGCCCTCATTCTTTCCTGGTTCTGGCAATGCCAAGACAGCCACCGAACCAATAATCAAAGAAATCATGAAAATCAAAAAGATCATATTGATGCTGACATGCTGATCGATCCAAATCCCAACCAGCAGCGGACCAACGACGGCACCAATCCGGCCCATTCCTTGCGCCATCCCCGTCATCGTACCACGAACGTCAGTCTCATACAGGGTTGGCGTCAAAGCGATGATGGCACCGTAAGCGCCGAGGTTGAAGAACGATAGGATGCAGCCGGCAATAACCGTCAAAGCGCTGCTCGAAACATTGCCAAACATGATCGCGCCTAGTGCCGTCCCCAACATGTAGATTGCGAAGACGTACTTAGTTTTGATTTTACCAGCCAGCCAAGCCGCCAGATAGTATCCTGGTAACTGGGCCACCACAATGATCGTTGTATAACCGAAACTTTCAATCACGCTGTTGCCTCGTGCCAGCATAATGCTTGGCAACCACATAAACATTCCATAATAGCTAAACATGACCATTAACCAGGCAATCCAAAGCAGAATGGTCTTGCCATGAAACGATTTCTTTAAGGCTTGGCCCAAACCAACCTGTTTTGTTTGAACATGACTGATTTCTTGAATATTACGACGCATCATAATAGCAAAGAATCCAGTCAGCGCGGTAACTAAAAGCAGACCCCGCCAGCCAATTTGCGTGCTGAACAAAAATGACAGGAATGAGGCAATCAACCAGCCAATTGCCCAAAAGCTGTCAGCCATAATCAGCATTTGTGAGCGCTTGTTGCCCTGGTACAAGTCAGAAATGTAAGTAGCAGCTACTGGCAGTTCGCCACCGAGTCCCATGCCAACAAAGAAACGAATTACCAAAAAGCTTTTAAAGCCAACCGCGGCCGCTAAGACCACATTTCCCAGTGAAAACATCAGCAGGGTAATGATCAGCGTGTTCTTGCGGCCAATTCGATCAGCCAGGTGACCAAAATAAAAGCCACCGCAGATCATCCCAATAGTGCTGACCGAACTGATCAATCCGGTCTGTGAATTGGCCAGCCCCCACGCTTTACGCACGATCGGCATGATAAATGACAGCAGACCTACGTCCAACGCGTCAAACATCCATGCCGTTGCAATGATTAAAAACGAAGCCAAGGCCGTTTTCTTGGCTGTTAAACTTTGATCCATTTTTCTGCTCCCTTAACCAAATTTTGTAAAAGTAAGAATTACCTTTATTTCGGTCAAGTTTAGTCCTTTATCGGTCAAATGCAAGCTAGAATTAATTATTTACTAACTAGGTAAACGTAACAGTTAGCGTTTACAAAACTGGTTTAATAATACTTTATAAAAGTAAAAACTACCTAAAATAATTTTGGTAATGGATACTCAGAAAACGATTTCGATGCCAAAAAATGACCATCAAACTAGAATTAAGATCAAAAAATGAGCATTTCAAAATTGGAAATGCTCGTTGGCGAATGATTATCAATTTAGTAAGATTAGATTAGTTAAGAAAGGGTGATGAAAATGAATCAATGGCAAGATGGCAAAATACGCTGTCCATGGGCCAATCCACAAAATCCACGTTATGTTCAGTACCATGATCAAAAGTGGGGCCGTCCAGTCAAAGATGACCATGAACTGTTTAAAATGCTGATTTTAGAGATCTTTCAAGCGGGACTTTCCTGGGAGATTGTTTTAAACAAAGAAGAAGGTTTTGCACATGCTTTTGCTGATTTTGACGTTAAAAAAATAGCGCAATTTACGCAAGCTGATCAGCAGCGGCTGCAAAACGATCCCAGCATCATTCGCCACCGCTTGAAGATCAATGCTGCCGTCAATAATGCGCAGGTTTTTATGCAGATTCAAAAAGAATGGGGCTCATTTGCTAAGTACTTATGGCACTGGACAGTTGGCAAGACGATTTATGAAACCGGCCAGACCCATTCACCACTGTCCGACATCGTGTCTAAAGATCTCAAAAAACGCGGCATGAAGTTTGTTGGCACCAAGACGGTCTATGCCTACCTGCAGGCAGTGGGCGTAGTTAACAGTCATGAACCGGGGTGCTTCTTATACCATGCGACTGAGCCAAATAGCAATGTTGCACATTCAATGCTGATGCTTTAGGTGATTATTGCAATTCAGCTGAACAATCATCTAGAATCAGGTTCGTGAAATCAAGCCTGGGTCAGTTTTTTAACCAGGTCTTCCCAGATCAGATCGCGATCAATTTGGTAAACATGGTGCATCAAAGGCCGTGATTGATTGAACGCATATTGATAGTGACCATCATGAAAAATATCATAACGCGGATTGCTTTCGATATAAGGGGTTGGTACCAAATGGCTGTGGGTAGCAGTATTTTGCCAACTGTGGGCATGACCACCCAGCCAGACGACAACAATACGATCAGTGGTTGACCTCTAGCAGCTATTTTGCCAAGGTTTTTCGCGCCAGCATGCACTGCTCACCGCGTGATTATCGTAAGCGCCTGCAGGTTTCTGGCAGTCAGGCAGATTGATTGAACTTTGTTTTGGACGTGTTATGCTAAAGGCAACAATCCAAATGAGGTGATACTATGACAGATTATCAAGCAGAATTGGATGAAACGCGGGCCAACAATCGGAATCTGTTCGGTGCGCTGGGTGATACCGGTAAAGGCTTTAATGCCATGCATAGTGGAGCCATTAAGGATGGTGCTCTGGATATTAAGACTAAAGAGCTGGAATCATTAGCCATTGCGATTGCCGTACGCTGTGAAGGCTGTATCGTTCAGCATACCAAGGCCTGTTTGAAGGCTGGTGCTACGCGTGATGAAATCGTTGAGACGATTGGTGTAGCTGTCATGATGGGTGGTGGCCCATCCACGGTATATGGTGGCAAGGCGTTGGAATGCTACGACCAGTTTGCCAAGGCCGCTGAATAAAATATAATTAAAAAGCATTTCTGCCAGCGACAGAAGTGCTTTTTTGAGTGATCAGGTCAAATAATTAGAGTTGATTGTATTCTTTGTCAGTTACTGGTTCAAGCCATTCGTTGCTAGTATCAACGCCAGGAATCTCAAATGCCAGGTGGCTGAACCATTGATCCTTCTTAGCCCCATGCCAGTGCTTGACACCGGCTGGAATTTCAACAATATCGCCAGGGTGCAGACTTTGAGCAGGTTTGCCGGCTTCTTGATACCAACCTTCACCATCAACACAGATCAGTACCTGACCGCCACCGCTCTTGGCATGGTGAACGTGCCAATTATTGCGACAGCCCGGTTTAAACGTCACATTGCTGATGGTCAGTGGATCGTTTGGCTTAGTCAGGACCTTGAGGTAAGACTGGCCACTAAAGTACTTGGCATAAGCATCGTTAGGCTCACCCAAGCCAAAGAAGCCACCATGTGAAGCCGCTTCATCACCATCTGCGTAGACTTCTTTAGCCATGTTGAAGGCTGCCCATGCATTTGGCCAACCAGCATAAAAGGCCAGGTGAGTCAGCAATTCAGCCATTTCGGTCTTACTAACGCCATTTTTCTTAGCGGTTGCCAGATGATATTTCAGTGAGTTGTCAGTAATACCTTTGCCGATCAAGGCACTGACCGTTGCAATACTGCGCAGTTTGAGTGAAAGCAAGGATTCACGGTCCCAAACCTCACCAAAAAGAATGTCATCATTTAAATGGGCAAATTCAGGAGCGAATTCGCCTAAAGCATCATGTCCTGCAGTTTGTTTCATAGTTTGCCTCCAAAAACAGGGAAAAACCTGTCATTGCCATAATCTTTAATGTGTTCAACCTGTTTTAATGTATCCATATCTGCTGCATCGATTTCAAAATCAACTGCGGCATTTTGTGCCATATGTTCTGGGTTGGCCGTCTTAGGCAATGGCAGCATGCCCAGCTGCAGATCATAGCGAATGCAGAGTTGGGCGACAGAAACGCCGTACTTTTGGGCCATCGCTACCAGCACCGAATTCTTTAAAACGGCACCATGCGCAATTGGTGAGTAGGCCTCAACCAGGATGTCATTTCGCTGACAAAAGTCGATCAAATCAAACGGTGTGTTGGCAATATGGGCCAAAATCTGGTCAACAGCAGGTTTAACATCGGCATGATCCAAAATATTTTGCAGGTCATGCTGATTGAAGTTGGAAACCCCAATTGCCCGCAATTTACCAGCCTTATAGGCATCTTCCAGTGCCCGATAAGCTTCAAGATTGCCTTTTTCATAGCGGTTATCGGACTGGTTGACCACTTTCCATGGCTGTGGACTGTGAATGATCATCAAATCAATGTAATCCAGGCCTAATTTGGTCAGTGACTCATCAATTGCCTTGGCAGCTGAGTCATAGTCTTTTAACTCGGCTGCTAGTTTGGTCGTGACAAAGATAGCTTGACGATCCTTGCCCGATTCGCGCAGGCCCAGCCCAACCTCGGTTTCGTTGCCATAGGCTTGAGCCGTATCAATGTGTCGATAGCCCAGCTTAATAGCTTCTTTAACGGCTTCGGTAGCGGTCTGACCTTCAATCAGCCAAGTGCCCAGTGCTAATTTGGGGATCTTGACCCCGTTGTTTATTACATAATCTTCATTCAGAATGCTCATTTTTCTCCTCCTGTTCATCAGTTGATGGCGCAGTCCCCATACCAGGGATCTCATCCAATGCCAAACCGGATACCGGATCGGAATGATAGACTGCTTTTTCAGTACCGGCAGCAATTGCCGTCCGATAATACCAGTCTTTGTAATCGAGCTCTTTTAGATAAAAGTTTAGCTGCTCGATCTGATCTAAGACATGCTGGCGCTGATCCTTGATGATTGAATAGCGCTGCTCCAGCGTTGCATCACCATCTGCGCACAGATCAACATATTCTTTGATCTTGCGAATTGGCATACCAGTTCCTTTAAGGCAGTTTAAAATCCGTAGCCAGGGGAAATCGGCATCCTCAAAAACGCGAATGCCGTTGACCCGCTTGACGTTTGGCAAGAGCCCCTCTTTATCGTAATAGCGAAGCGTGGAAGGTGCCACGCCCATCATCTGGGCAACTTGAGAAATTGTATAAGACATTTCATCCCTCCAATCCAGCAGTTGATGCTTTAATTCTAGTCCTTAAAGTTAACTTTAAGTCAATGGTTGATTGCTAAATTTTATATTGATCGATCATCTTTTTTAGCTCGCTGACATACAAACGTTTTAACGTGACCAGTTCTTCTACGATTAGATAATGGACGAGGTAGCCTAGCTCCTGTGGATTGTAAAAGCCTTTTCGTTTTTAATCAATTCCATGGTTTCATAATGACTTTTCAAGGGATTGATCTTAGCCGGCTTGACATCAACAAACGGTTTGAGATTGCCAAAAACGAGGCAGATGCAATTTTACCAGCATTTTATTCGTCAGATTCCAATGACTAGAATTAAACAATTTTAGACTGAAAATAATTAAAAATATGATATTTATATCATTATATTTTAATGATAAATATTAAAAAGGATTTGAGTATGTTTGCTCAAATCCTTTTTTGTAATCTAATAAAGTTCGTTTTTAGCCAATTAGCCTTGCGTTGGCATCATATCGTTGATGTTGCTGTGGCGATAGCCGTAACCAAAGTAGAGTACCATCCCAATAGCAAACCAGATACCAGCCCCGATCCAGGTTTCCTTAGACAAAAACGACATCATAAACAGGCAGGCAAACCCGGAAAGCAGCGGTAATACTGGATACAGCGGTACCTTAAAGCCGCCGTCATTTAAGATATCTTCACGCTTGCGCAGCGGAATGATCCCAAACGAAACCATGGTAAACGCCAGCAGCGTCCCAATGTTAACCAGGTTGGTCAGCCTATCCAGTGATACGAAGCCGCCCATTACCGCAATCAAAACCGCAACGGCCCACAAAGCTATTTTTGGCGTATGCGACTTTTTATCCAGCTGGCGCAAGGAAGTTGGCAAAAGGCCATCGCGACTCAGTGAGTAAATCAGACGTGACGAGGCGTAGATTGCCGTAAACATGCAGGTGGCCATCCCAATCAAAGCACCGATTGAAAGCAACGAGGCCAACCAGCCTTGACGAACGGACTGTAGCGCAAAGGCGACTGGGTTGGCAACATCCAAGTGCTTGTAGTTGACCATTCCCGTCAAAACGATTGAGACACCCATGTAGAGAACCGTTGCTATCAGCAGTGTACCAATGATTCCAATCGGCATTGTCTTTTGCGGGTTCTTGACCTCAGCCGCGGAACTTGAGATGCAGTCAAAACCCAAAAAGGCAAAGAAGACGGTCGTGGCACCTTTGAATGCACCATGAGCACCATATGGCAAGAATGGGTGATAGTTAGCCCTTTTAACAAAGAATACGCCAATGATGATAAAGGCCACAATAATCAAAAGCTTGATAATGATGGCAATATTGTTAACCCGTACCGATTCGTGCATCCCGTATGACAGCAGCCAGGTAATTAAAAGAACGCTTAAAATCGCGGTCAGGTTGATATAGGTGCCCTTGGCCGGATCAAATGGACCAGCGAGAGCTCTGGGGATGTTAATGCCACAACTGGCCAGCAGCGAGTTGAAGTAGGCTGCCCAACCTGTCGAGACGCAGGCTACTGCCAATAAATATTCCAAGACCAGGGCCCAACCCATGATCCAACCGATAAATTCACCATAGATAATGTTGCCGTATGAATAGGCACTACCGGCAACCGGAATTGCTGATGAAAACTCAGCATAGCACATTCCGGCCAACCCACACACAATAGCAGCGGCCAAAAAAGAAAGCGAGACACCGGGCCCAGCATCATTGGCTGCTACAGTACCAGGCAGGATGAAGATCCCACTGCCAATAACGGCACCGATTCCCATTGCCATCAGATCTTTAGCGTTCATGGTCTTGGGCATCTGGCCGTCTGTTTTCATATACCGTGACAGACTTTCTTTGCGAAACAGATTCATAATATCAACCACCTTTGGATTAAGAAAAAACGATTATTTTAAATGATATTTTGATTTTTGTTTGTGATATTGAAATACATAATAGTCGCATAAACATTAAAAATCAATTATAAAAGCAAAGAAATTATTCATCTAAATTATTAAAGAAATGAAGGCTGAAATCGATTGCAACTTTAGATAAGAAATAAGGTAATTAGTTTTCAAGCTGTATTGCATTTATCTAGTTTTACAGCTTTTTCATTGAATGTATGACGGATCTGTCATACCATGATAGATATTTATTGATGAAAATTAGAGGATAAGAGTGAATAAATGTTAAGCGTGGTGAGGTTTTGGGCATTATTGGACAAAATGGGGCCGGCAAGTCAACTACTTTTAAGATGATCATGAATTTTTTAAAGCCAGATCAGGGTACCATTACCATTACTAGCCAGCCACTGGATGAAAAATCTTTGGATCAGATTGGTTTTTTGCCCGAGGAACGGGGCCTTTATCTAGATATGACGATCAAGGAACAAGTACTTTACTTTGCAAGTCTGCATGGGTTTGATCTAAAAATTGCGGCTGCCGATCTACTGTTATGGATGAATCGATTATCAGTAAAGGGAAATGAGAAATCACGAATTAAAAATCTGTCGAAGTGTAGTCACAGTTAATCACGGCCATCGTCCGCGTCTGGTGATTTTGGATGAGCCTTTTTCAGGATTGGACCCGGTTAACGTGGAACTGCTGATTGAAACGGTCAAAAAACTAAAAGCAGCTGGTACGGCAATCATTTTTTCCTCACATAACATGAAAAACGTTGCTGAAGTCTCGGATCAGTTGTTGATGCTTGTTAATGGGAATCAGCGACTGTATGGACCGATTTCAGATCACGTTTTGGTAAAACCAAGATCTACCTGGAAGGCGTCTTTGATAATCTTTTAATTGAGGAATTGCCAGGGATGATGGTCATTGATGATGATTATCCCGGCAAAGTAATTACGTTTGATTCTGAACTGCATGTTAAGCAGGCAATTGATCAAACCGAGCATCTTCCATCATTACGTGGATATCGTCTTTTACCAGCAACATTGGATGATATTTTTCTCTTAACGATTAAAGGGGAGGTAGACAGCCATGAGTAGAGTGCTTTCCGTTGCCAGAATGGTATTTAAAAAGAAGTCGCTGTCGCCTGCTTATTATTGGATGATTATTGCCCCAATCGTGGTCGCGATCATTGGATTTGGTTTCGTCAAATACATGCAACAGCAAAGCAAGGCTAAACGCCCGGTAATAGCAGTTGTTGCCGACAACAATATCAAAAAGTCCTAACATCTAAAAATCAACCGCATGAGGCTGTATTTAAATTGCAGCCCCAGGCAACCGATGATAAAGATAATAGGGATGCATCCAATTAAAAACCTCAAGTGAGTTTCGGCTCACCTGAGGTTTTTTTAATTTTTACATCACCGCAATAATCCCTAAGAAGATGCAGACTACGATAAACAGGGCGGCAATCAGTTTGGCAATCCACTTCCACCAAACCGTAAATGGGATCCGGCATAATGCCAAGGCCCCAACCAGCATCCCCGCGGTTGGCGTAACGGCAGTAATCAAACCGGTCGCAGCCTGGTAGGCGGTTACAACAACGCTGCCGTCAACCTTGGCAAAGTGAGCCAGTGACCCCATGATGCCCATGGTTGCCGCTGCCAGACCGGAACTGGATGGGATCAGGAAAGATAAAATCACAAAGAAGATAAAGGCCAGAATTGCAAAGGCAGCTTTTGGCATGCCGCTTAAGCCAACTTCGCCCCAGTGCAGAATTGTCCCCGTAATCATCCCTTCGTTCATGATCACTTGAATCCCGCGAGCTACGGCAACGATAATGGCAACGCTTAATAAATCGCTCATACCCTTCATGAAGGCGTCAATGAAGTCTTGTTCCTTAATGTGGGCCACAAACATAACTACCACGGACATAAATAAGAATAAGAGCGTAATTTCGTTAAAGTACCAGCTGCCCAGCGGTGCCATGTCTTGACCGATCAATACGCCCAATACCGGCACGCTGACCAGCCAATCATTGAAATCATTAAAGAACGTCCATTTGGCATTGATGCTGGTCCATGGCACCAGACCGATAATCATAATCAAAAAAGTAATTGCAAAGATCCACAAGACGCGTTTTTGGACTTTGGTCAAAGGCGTTGGCGCTTCGCTACGGTCAGCAACGTTAAAGTATTCCATGTCAGCTTTGCGTTGATTGTAGACCAGTGACTTGGTTGGATCTTTTTTGATTTTATCGGTATAGTGCAGAATAAAGAAGATTGTCATCACCGTGACGATAACCAGCAAGATGATCCGTGATCCCAGTCCTTCACCAGGGGAGATCTTGATCATAGCTGAAGCAACACCGGTCGAGAAGGGGTTGACCGTTGAAGCCAGATCCTCAACCCGCGTGCCTAGCAATATCACACCAGCTGCCACCAGTGAATCATACCCAACGGCCATCATAACCGGTACCAGCAGCGGGAAAAAGGCGATTGTTTCTTCACCCATACCGTAAGTCGAGCCGCCAAGCGCAAAGATAATCGTTAAAATTACGATCATTCGTTTTTCATGACCCTTGGAGTTGTGAACGACGGCCCGGATACCATCATTTAAGGCGCCGGTTTGGTTAACGACGCCCAAGAATCCACCAATCACGAGAATGAAAAGGGCGATCCCGATTGCGCCGGTTGTTGCCTTATTGCCGATCATCCCCGTGACGGGTGCCATAAAGACGTCCCAGATTCCTTGGTAGTGATGGGCAACCGTGTGATACGTGCCGCTGATCAGATTGCCGGCACTGTCGCTTTTATATGTCCCTGCCGGAATGATCCATGTCAAAACTGCCATCAAGGCAATCAGTAAAAATAGGATCGTAAACGCGGAAGGGAGCTTGTGCTTTTTCTTAGTAGGGGTTGGCTGTTGTTGCATAAGCAGGTTCCTTTCTATGGTTGAGCGAAAAATTCTTCAGCTAGCTGCTGGTAGAATTTGATTGATTGATGATAAACGTCTAAATCAACACATTCATTGCTCTGGTGTTGCGTATTGTTGCCGGGACCAATCAAGGCAATGGCAAAGTCACCCTTAGCATGCAAGAACTCAGAGCCATCACTGGCACCAGCCTGGCCCTTGGGTTCAATTGGTCCATCAAACAGTTCATCGTGAACATGTTCAATCATCTTGATCAACGGGGCATCCTTGTCTCCAGGCATTGCGTCTTCAGGGAAGCTGTATTCAATAGTCAGATCATAGCCCGGCTTTTGATTCAGTTGATCAACCAAGCCATTGAGTGCGTCAAAGACGACTTGGTTTGGATATTCGGGAATCGTTCGAATATTGCCTTTCATAACTGCTTTGGCAGGTACGCTGTTAATCTGTTCGCCACCATTAAAGACGCTTTGTACATGGGTGAGAGGCCCCAGCACGGGATTGACCTTGTCGAATTTAGCCATCAGCGGCTTAACCTGAACGGCAAAGTCAATCAGATGGTCGATGGCGTTGATGCCTTTTTGTGGCTGGGAGCTGTGTGCACCTTTGCCCTTGGAGGTAACAATGTAATCGATAATGCCTTTAGACGTGTAGCCGATTTCGTGCATATCGTTACCCGGCTCAGCAATTACCAATCCAGCCAGATTGTCGGCATAGCCTAGCTTGGTTAATTGAGCGGCACCATATTCGCCGGTTTCTTCACCAACCGTACACAGCAGACGAATCTTGCCAGGAACGTGATGGTTTTCCAACATATCCAACATGGCGGCAATTAAAGCTGCCAAGCCACTCTTCATGTCAGAAGCACCGCGCCCATAAAGCATATTGTCTTTAATCGTGGCTTTAAACGGATCCGAGTTCCATTGACTAAGATCACCTGGGGCGACGACGTCTTCATGGCCGCTAAAGCCCAGCATGCGCTCACCTTCACCAATTGTAACGATCAGATTGTCGCGATCTGGTGCATAGCTTACGCGCTCAATCTTGACGCCTTGGTCTTCGTAAGGCTTAAACAGGGATTCAATGTAGTCAGCCACGGCGGCCTCATGATCATTAACCGATTTGATGCTGATCAAATGTGATAATATATCAATTTCTTGTTGCTTATTCATATTATGCACCTCTTGTTGAATTATTTGTTAATAAAATCTTAATAGATAATCATTTTTATGTCAATATAATGAATAAAAATAAATATATAACTTTAATTGAATGTTTTTATGCGAATTTTTCTGATTTAAATTCAAATAATATTATTGTTTAATATTCATAATAATGCATTAATAAACATGAATTAAGGGTTTTTACGTATTAAAAACCCGACCACATCTAGATGAAGTCGGGTTAAAGATTTATCGTTTTAACAATCGCACCACGTTGGCAACGGTTCTGGTCATATTCTCAGGTCCCTTAGCCAGTGCGGACTGTCGATCACTGGCACCTTGCATAATGCTGAAAAAGGCAGTAAAGCCATCCGGATACAGCTTTTCGATACCGTTGCCAAGATAACCAGCAAACGAGATGACTGGCTTATGATGCTTTTTGCCTAACTGCGCTACGCCAAAAGGAGCTTTACCAAAGTGAGTTTGAAAGTCTGTGCCGCCTTCGCCCGTAAAAATATAGTTGGCCTGCTGCACCTTAGCTTCTAAATTAGTAAGTTTGATGACAAGCTCAATGCCGCGTTGCATCTTGCCATCAGCAAATGCCATCAATCCGGCACCTAATCCCCCGGCAGCCCCAGCTCCAGGTTGATTTTCAACATCTTTCCCCAGATCGCGCTTGACGATTTGAGCAAAATGATGCAAATTCTGGTCCAGTCTTTTGATCATGGCAGAATCAGCGCCTTTTTGCCGGCCAAAGACATATGAAGCCCCTTGTGGACCAGTCAGAGGATTTGTCACATCACTGGCTAAGATGATCTTAACTTGTTTTAGCCGCGGATCTAATTCGCTGACATCAATCCTGGCAAGATCTTTTAATGCGCCGCCTCCAACCGGCAGTTCCTGACCACTGCTATCCAAAAGGTGCGCGCCCAATGCTTGTGCCATCCCCGCACCGGCATCATTGGTACTGGAACCGCCCAGCCCAATGATGATGCAGTCGATGTCCTGACCAAGCGCATCCTTAATCAATTCGCCGGTGCCATAGGTCGTTGTCAGCCACGGGTTGCGCTGATCAATCGGTACCATTTCCAAACCGCTGGCCATTGCCATTTCAATTACGGCGGTTCTTGAATCACCTAGGATGCCGTAAGTAGCAGCAGTTGATTTGCCTAGTGATCCAGTGACCGTCAGATGTCTAAAAGTACCATGCGTTGCACTGACTAAAGCATCAGTTGTTCCTTCACCGCCATCAGCCAAGGGAATGCTGATGATGCTGGCATTTGGATCGGCCTGCTTGATGCCGAAAGCCATTGCTTCACAAACCTGGCGCGATGTCATGCTTTCTTTAAATGAATCTGGTGCCAAAAGATAAGTGGTCATGCTAAATACTCCTTATTAAATATTTTGCTTTCTGAAGATTCTTCAGAATTGTTTCATTTTAATCCTATATCAGACCAAGTACGATCCACGTATGATAATAAAAAACGAGAAGGAGTGAGATAATGCTTAGTCTTGATCATTTAAGCCAGATTATAACGCAACTTTGGCCATCAATCAGCTTTGTTGGCAAGGATGACGACGGCGGTCTGGGATGCAGACATGATGATTACGATTGATGCTGATCTGCAAGATGATCCCGAAATGATTGAGCAATATAAAAATGGCTGTGAGATCGTCTACGGGGTGCGCGGTGATCGCCAGACTGACTCTTGATTCAAGCGCAACACTGCTGAGGGCTTCTATAAATTGATGAATCAGATGGGTGTGACCATGATTCCCGACAGTGCTGATTTTCGGCTGATGAGCAATCAGGCAGTACATGCTTTATTGAAGTACTCGGAACGCAATTTGTTCTTACGCGGTTTGGTTCCACAATTGGGTTTTCAGACAGGGAAGGTATACTACTGTATCAGGCTGGTCTTCATTGATGCCTTCACTTTGGTTTATCGGCGGTGCCCAGCGCTCACAGCTTTCGACTCAGTATCATGCCCGGCCGACATATTTAAAACCGGGTCAGATTGTTTCACAGCAGATTAAGCTTAACGGTGAGGGACAATATTTGTCAGTTCAGATTCATCAAGACAGCTCGCTGAAGGTTTCGCTGTATGATCAGCAGAATGGTCAGACCTGGTATTTAAAGCGACGTGGCGTTTATATCGACTATTTCGATCCTTAAAAGCAGGCAACTATCAGATCAGGGTTGCCAATCAGACCAGTCAAAAACAGCCGATTGCAATCTTGAAGACCGATCATTACCAAATGGCAGGTACGTCTTTAATCAGTCCAATAACTAAAAAACGCCGAATCAACATAGGATGCTGAAGCGACGTTTTTGGTTATGATATAATATTTTGGTCTAAGAACATTGGCAGTGCTTCGCTACAAAGGAAGTGATGCCAATGAAGGAGTTAAAACAATGAGGGCGACACTTCCCAACATTATGAAAGGGATTCAAAGTGTCAAACCGACATCAAGATGGCGTCGATCTGAAAGGGCTTGCTGCGGTTCTACATGAACTGCACGGCCTGCCGATCGGTGTTCAGTATGCAGCTCTAGCAGTGGTGGTAATTATTGTGATTGCCTCTCTGATTGCTGGCTGCTGGATGGTCAGTCATTTTCACGTCTGACCAAAAGAAAAACCATCTTTATGAGTGGCAGCTCTAAGATGGTGAAGTAGTTTTATCTGTAAATAAAGCGAAACACTGTCGATTTTCAAGGACATGGGCTAACGTGTTCCAGCACGTTAGCCTTTTTGTTTACGGTATAATTATAACTGGTTTTAAAATGTTTTGCAATTTCAGCTAAAAGAAGATGATCATAGCTGGCTTGCTAGCTGAAAGCACCAGCTATACCCAGCTTTATCAGCATATGTCAATTTATGCTATCTATAGTTGAACATAATACAACAGCCCCGCCCAGTAGATTACTGAGTAGGGCTGATTTTTTAAAAGGGGAGTAACAGGGGATGCAATCGATATTTGCAGCACAATATCCAAACGTCGTCAAATAATTAGTCTTCAAACGATTGGATGCAGACCAGCTGATCGTTTGAGATGTGCTCATTCAATGCATTGGCCAGCTCACCGGAAATCGCACCAGCGGCAGCCTGCTGCTGAACGTAGCTGTGCTCATCTTGAAAGGCCTTGATGGCCAGCGTACGCAAGATATTGGTATCCATCTCGCCACGAGAATGGAAACGATCCAGTGTCTGCTGCCGATTCAGATACATCCGCCGTACCATGGCAACCTCATGCACGTTGTCTGGTGTCTGTACCTCATCTAAAAACTCGTTAACGTCGGTCATGGTCATGCTAAAGATTGATTCTAGACGGTCAAAATACTGTTGCCGAACCGCTTTGGACTTATCTTGCAAAGCCTTGTTGCTATATAGCTTTTGCATTTCGTTAAACGTTTGGGGATGGTGTTTATGCAACTTGTAACTCAGTCGTTTCCATTTCAGCCGGTAGTGCCAGATTCGCAAAAAGGCAAATAGGCCATGCTGACTGTGCATTAAGGCATCGCGGCCAATCATTCGGTCATAGACCTGCTCTTCTTTAGCAGTTACGACACCATTTTCACGCAGCTCAGCCAACGTCTGCATTTCAACACCCCGTGCCTGACTGGCCAAACGATCATAGACATTGCGGTTGATCTTAAACGTCAGCGTCATCTGACTGCTTAGCTGATCAATCACCAGGGCCTGTTCTTTTTTATGATCAGGCGACTCACTGAGCTCATCGATTGCATATTGAACGGTATGAATCAGCTGATCTTGGAACTCATCGTTAGTGTAGTTCTTGGTTTTGGCCGGTAAGAGACGCGGGAAGGCCAGCGTTCCAACCGTCAGACTGATCAGGATCACAATCGCTGCCAGCAGGATCAATTGATTACGGGTTGCCAGCTGCGCGCTTTCTGTCAGAACGGGGATAGAAAATGCCATCGCCAGCGTAATCGTACCGTGAACTCCACCTAAAGCCAGCAAGAGACTGTCGCGGTTAATGTTGTCTGAATGATGCATATCAACCAGCTTGAAGCGCGCCCATAGATAGCGAATCAGCCCTAGAGTCAGGTATAGTCCCAACCCCAGCAAGGCCAGCTTAAGGATGGTTGCGGCTAGCGTCTGGCTGACGACTTCTGGCAGCATTACCCCCAAAAGGACAAAAACAAATCCATTCAACAGGCTCGCGATGATGCTCCAAAGGGTTATCGTGGCATTTTGAACCCGTGAGGAAGTCAATCGCAGCTGATCATACAGGATACTATGGACGATTCCAGCGGCTACGACTGCCAGGATTCCAGACAGGTGTATTTCCTCAGCCAGCCAGTAGACGGCAAATGGAGTCATGACGTTAATCGGGATGACAATTGAGCCAATATCAACGTGGGTTCGCATCAGTGTGGTTCTTAAAGCAATCAGCATCCAGCCCATCAAAGCGCCAAAAAGAATTCCGCCAAAAAAGACGTATAGGAAAACTAAAACGCCATGGCCAATTGAAAACTCACCTGAAGTCAGTGTGCTGGTTGCCAGACTGAACAAAACCAGCCCTGAAGCATCATTGAACAGTGACTCGTATTCCAGGGTCTCGTTGACGTTTTTAGGCATCTCAACATTGTTTGTCAATGACTTAACCGCCACGGCATCAGTCGGTGTGATGATAGCTGCCAGCATAAATGCCAAAGCATAAGTGAAATGCTGCGGCAGAGCCAGTTTTAAGCCGCCACCAACCAAGATTACCGTTACAATAGCCAACCCTACCGCCATTGATAAAATCTGGCGCACGTTTTGAGCAAGTTGGCGAAAAGATACGTTTTGGCCATCATTGAACATCAATGGGGCAATTATCAACAGCATAAATAGCTCCGGCTTTAAGACAATTGCATGCGTATCAATCGGTAAAATGCTCAGCATGATTCCAGCTAGTATCTGATAAATCGCTAATGGCAGAATCGGCCAGAGCAAATGAACAATGTTGGCTGCTACGACGGTGATTAAAAGTAAGCCAACAATATAGACAGTGGTCATAAGATTCCTCCCAAATCATTTTATTTAATTATAACTGATAAACGGTTGGCAATAATAGGGCAATCCTTGCTATTATCCCGTAAATTTATTAACGATAATTTATATTATGTAAAAACTCTCCTGTTTAGGTCAGCATTGATTAGCAGCCAGTAAATTCATTTTTATTTGCTGATTGATAAACCGTTTTGCATTTCGATATTATGCTTTTTTACAGCCAAAATAACAGTAGCCATAAGGTTCAAAATTTTTGACTACTAAAAATATTCAGCCCTTTATGCGTGAATTTGATATTGATCATGGTATAATACTTGAAGTTTTAAAAGACCGATTAGATTGAAATCAAGTAAAGAAGGGATCTACGTGACGCTTACCGGAGCAGATTGGCAGCTTTTGGAATCAATCATCGTTGTCTTGCCAAAGAAGAAAATCAAAAAAGTGTGTAAGCATACCGACGCAACTAAGAAAGCCATTAAGCAGGTACGCAAAGGCCAGTCTTTTGTAAGAGAATGGGATCCAAAAGTGGCCTTTCAGACTTTGCAGTATCTTGAAAAGCATGTTTACAAAAAAGACCTGGCCAAAATGAATCAACACCGCTTGATCTGCAATTACCACGTGATGATCAACGATTTGAATCGGGCAATCTTTGATGAAAACTATCGCGGGCAGTACCCGCCATTAACCCGGAAATCACGCATTCAGATTGAGCGTAATCCATTGGTTCAACCAGGAAAGGGCTATCGCAATATTATCGATTACTATCTAGACGATGGGCTGATGGTAGCACCCAGATATGCCAAGCTTCATGAGGCTACGATTGGCGAGGTTTTGGATGAGATGGCAATCATGGGCCAATACAGCATTTAAGTTCTAAGCAGATCTAAAAACTTATCATTGTCAATATAAAAGCGTCTGGCAGGATACGCCAGACGCTTTTTTAGCTTTTAAAAAGGGATGGCTGATCGAAACGCGCCATCAGATCAGGCAAACGATGAACCAGTTTTTGCCGCGTGGTTAGATCATAAAAATAACTGGTTTGTGCATGCGCGTCGACTGTTTCTCGATAATGAGTATAAACGTCATGTCCGGGAAGCTGGTTCATTTCGACTTGCTTTAAAATTTTAGAGGACAGGCTAAATGCCTCTTGATCACTATCGTCGAACGGGGATGCCTGCCAAAGACTCACCGCAGCATTGATAAAGCGTGAAGTCGGTGTCCTTTGTGAGGGCAGGGGAGCCTTGGAACTGCGAATCGCCATCATTACTTCAGCATCACTGGCCTTTGGATCGATTCCTAGATAACTGGTTAGTTTTTGACGCTGCTTTGCGTAGCGGGGACTATTGGTCAAGACCCCCAACGGCAAGGCTTGAAGCGTCAAATGATATTGCGTGGGTTCAATCAGATAGGTGCCTGTATCGTCATTTAAGAGCCAGTGGAAGGGATGAACGATGTCATCGTCATGCCAGATTACGCCATTTAACGCAACTGAGTCCAATTCCGCAGCGATTTCAGCAACTGACGCGTGCATGCCCAGCAGCCAGCCAATCATGTCTTGGGGCGACAGATTTAGACAATGCACTTGGGGATGATCATAATAAAGCTGCGGACCAGGAAAATAAAGCTCGGCTATCCAAAGCCCCGCTGAATTTAAGCCATCGCCAATTAAATAATGACCATTGATTTCTCGCATGCCCCCCAAAATAGCATAATCATTAGTAAAAGAATTGAATTTAGGCAGGCTCTGCCAATGATAATCAATTGGCAGATAACCTTGCTGCCAAGGTGTGGAACGAAGCGGAAAATCCATCGTGCGGCCTAAAAAACGGTGCTGCTGTCTGGTTGTAAAGCTGATTGCCGTGCACATGCTATCAACGCCTTTTCATGAATTTCAACGTCATTTTAGCATTAATGGCTTGGTATCACTAGTCAACTAACAGACAATCGTTCAATTAGTTGAAAACACTTTGCTATTTTGTATAATTAAGCTAGAGATGCAGGCCATCCACTTAAAGATAGCCAATTACATAATATATCAAAGGAGGAAAATTATGACAACTCACAAATTGATCCGGCTCACTGCAGCGGTTTTATTAGCTGCCACGGTGTCAAGCGGGACGTTTGCCACGACAGCAGAATGGTCGCAAACGGTCCAAGCTGCTGCTCAGAATATTAAATTGAATGAAAAACAGGCCGTTGCTAAATTCAAACAAAAGTATGCCAAGGCTAAAATTAGCGAAATCAGTCTAGAAAAACATCTGAATCACTACCAGTACGAGATTTCCGGATTTGATTCGCAAAAAGAATACTCAGCTAAGATCGATGCACAGACTGGCAAATTGTCAGCTGCCAAAACCGAAAAGCTTGATGCAGATGATCATGAAACAGCCATTAAGCTTAATCAGGTCATCAGCCGCCAAAAAGCTAATCAATTAGCTGAAAAAGCCGCTAAATCCGGTCAAGGCCGTGAATGGACGCTGGAAACCGATGATGGTCAAACGATCTGGCAAGTTGACGTGGTTGACGGTCATCAAAAAACCGAAGTTAAAATCAATGCTGTCAACAAAAAGGTGATCAGTGTCGAGACCGATGATTAGCTAAAAAATGCTCGTCAAGCTGTTTAAAACTTGGCGGGTATTTTTATCTCCCTGTTTTTCGAAAGTAGCATTAAAATTTTAGTTTTAATGCGTTTGCTTTTTTTAAATATTCTTATTACCTATGCCAATTATTTTAAGGAGTTTCTATGACTAAGATTGATATCGTTCACCCTCAGGATTTGGCTGCTATTTTAAGAATTGAACGGCTCGGTTTTAATGAAGCTGAAGCTGGTACTGCCGAGCAATACCAAGCCCGCATCAATCAACTGGCCGATACGTTTTTAGTTGCTCGTGATGAATATGATCGGATCGCTGGCTTTATTGTTGGTCCGGCTGTTGACCAGCAGTTTGAATACATTGAGGATTGGATGTATGAAGCTGATGTCCAAAATCGCCAGCAGCCTGGTGGCAACCAAACGATTCAAACGATTGCTGTTGATCCCGTATATCACGGTCAAGGCATCGGCTCGCAGCTGCTGAGTGCGTTTGAAGATCTGGCCATTCAAAATCAGCGTCACCATATTGCTTTGACTTGTTTGATTGATCGCGTACCGTTTTATGAAAAAAATGGCTATGTTAATCGCGGTATCGCTGCTTCTGAGCATGCTGACGAAATCTGGTACAAAATATGACCAAACTGCTGTAAAATGATTAGCATCCCTGAATTGCTAAACCAATCGATTCAGACCTTAATTTTTCAAACGGTTTCATTTTCAACTTGTCACTAATCAAAATGAAACTTAAAATTATAAGCAACAATTCGCTTTGGGAGTGATTTTGATGATCAAAGACGGTTTTATTCCATTTGGACCTTACCGAACGTATTACCGGATTGTCGGTGAACCCAGTGACAAAGCGCCATTATTGCTGCTGCATGGCGGACCCGGATCAACGCACAACTATTTTGAGTCATTGGATGAACTGGCTAAGCATGATCAGCGTCAATTAATCATGTATGATCAGATTGGCTGCGGTCTTTCTTCAATGCCAGATGATCCGCGCGTCTATAATGCTAAAACCTGGCTGCGTGAATTGAAGAATCTGCGCGACCGGCTGCATCTGGACCGTATCCACCTGCTTGGTCAATCCTGGGGCGGGATGCTGGCAATTATGTATCTTTGTGATGAGATGCCTGCTGGAATCAAGAGCCTGATTCTTTCCAGTACCCTTTCCGATGCCCAATTATGGGGTCGCGAGCAACATCGCCTGATCAGTTTTATGAGTAAAGCAGATCAAGACGTTATTGCTAAAGCCGAGGCTGCTGACGATTTTACCGGTGATGCCTATCAACGAGTCAACGCCAGATTTATGGAGCTGCATGCAGCTGCAGAGCCGGATGAGAATGCGCCAGAGTATCTATGGCGCGAGAAAAACGTTGGTGAGCTGGCCTATCAGACTGCCTGGGGCCCCAATGAATTTACCCCGACCGGCAATCTAAAAGACTATGACTATACCGAAAAACTGCGGAATCTGTACGTACCAACACTGATTACCAATGGTACCAACGATCTATGTACACCACTAGTTGCCAAGACAATGTATGATGCCCTGCCTAACGCCAAATGGCATATGTTTGACGGAACGCGGCATATGTCGTTCGTCGAAAAGCCGCTGGAATATCAGGCTGTCTTGCAAGACTGGCTGAATCAGCACGATTAATTATTATTTAAAAACGCCCTGGTTGCCAGATTGACAAGCAGAGCGTTTTTAGGTTGTTTAGATTGCAGTGTGACGATTCGTCTGCATTAATTGTTATGCATAAAGTCGCAGTAATAGTCGCAGTGCATGGTATTGGGGACTTGATCCCATTTAACCGGATACCCCGCCCCATGCGCACAAAAGACTGAATCCGGTGTATTTTTAAGATCGGCAGTTGGAACATAGTTAGCCTGTTCGATGAAATTTTCAGCATTATGACACGGTCGGTAGCCATCCACTAAACATTCCAGCTGACCTTGACCATGCGTATAGCTGCGCAGTGCCGTTGCATAGTCGCGCAGCTGGGCAACCGGGACCAGTCCTGTCAGTACAGTCCTGCCAATCAACTGGCCAGATTGATTGGTTTGGTCAATTGGATCAACCTTGCCATGCATGCGCTGCAGATCATTAAGTGCACGGCCAACTTGTTTGTCAGGCACCGTAAGTCGGAAACGATACCAGGGCTCCAACAGTAGGCACTGATTTTGCGCCTTTAGCATCATTAATCCCTGACGCAATGCTCGACTGGCGGCCTGACGAAAATCGCCGCCCTCGGTATGCTTGACATGTGCACGACCGCCAACCAGTGTTACTTTGACATCAATCAGGGGTGCGCCGATCAAGACACCCCTAGGACTGGATTGTTCCAGACTGGTGATGATTTGATGCTGCCAATTTTTATTCAGCACGTTTACGCTGCAATCGCTGGCATATTGCATCCCTGTACCGCGTTTTAACGGCTCCAATTTCAGATGAGCCTCGGCATAGTGACGTAAGGGCTCAAAATGTCCGACGCCCTCGATTGGTGCCGTGATGGTCTCACGATATAAAATCCCGCCTTCAACAAAGTCAACGTCCAATCCGAAGCGCTCCGCTAACTGTTGCTGAAGGATCTCCAATTGGACGGTTCCCATGATCTGGACCTGGATTTCTTGCAGCTGTTCATTCCAGACTACGTGCAGCTGCGGATCCTCATCGGCCAGTGTCTGCATGGCCTTAAGACACCGATGAACGTCATTTTCCTTTAGATCAATCGCATAGCTTAAAACCGGTTGCATGATCGTCTGTGTATCGTCTTGCAAGCTGCCCAGACCTTGTCCTGGATAGGTAGCAGTCAGACCAGCAATTGCACAAGTCTGCCCGGCTTTGACGCTGTTGACAATGTTAAACCGTCCGCCATTATATATGCGCAGCTGATTGGCCTTTTGATCGGGCAACAGCTCGGTTTTTGCTTTGAGCATGCCGCCCATTACTCGTACCCAGGTCAAGCGTTCACCACGATCGTCATGTGAAATCTTAAAGACGCGGGCAGCAAACTCATCACCAAACGCTTTTGACTGGGTCCATTTGGCAATCGCGACCAATAAGGCATCGATTCCCTGCAGCTTTAGTGCTGAACCAAAACAGCATGGGAAAAGCCTGCGTTGCTGGATCATTGCTTGGATGTGCGAATCGCTTAAGCGTCCCTGGTCCAGATACTCTAAAAGTGCATCATCATCTTGCATGGCCAGTTCTTCATAGTCCAGCTTATCAAGCGAAAGCAAATTGCCATCAAAGTCAGTTAACGCAAAGCATCCTGGTGACAGCTCTTTTTGCAGTTGTTTTAGAATCGTTTTGCCATCTGCGGTATCGGCATCCATTTTATTAACAAAAACAAACGTGGGAATCTTATTTTTGGCTAGCAGCTGCCACAGCGTCTTGGTATAGCCCTTGATGCCATCGGTAGCCGAAATCACCAGAATCGCATAGTCCAAAACGTGCAGAACCTGCTCTGTTTGGCTGGCAAAATCAACGTGCCCCGGCGTATCCAAAAGCGTAATCAATGTATCGTCATACTCAAGGTGGGCCTGATGCGAAAAAATCGTAATCCCCCTTTTTTTTTCGAGCTGATCAGAGTCTAAAAAAGCATCTCCATTGTCGACACGCCCTAGTTTGCGAATCGTGCCTGTCTGATAGAGCAGTGCTTCAGAAAGCGTGGTTTTACCAGCGTCAACATGGGCAATCATCCCAATGGTAATTTCTTTGGTCAATTCAATTCTCCTTTAAGGCAGCGTATTGCCGGCCGCCAGATAGACATCGTACCATTCTTGAGCCGTTAGAGTAACATCACTGCCTTTTGCACTGTCTAAAATATGCTGTGGATTCATCGTGCCCAGCAGTACCTGCATCTTAGCGGGATGTCTGAGAATCCAGGCAACCGCAATCGCATTTTTGGAAACGTGATACTTATCAGCCAGCTGCTTTAAGACCACGTTTAATTCATGAAACTCTTCGTTATCAATAAAGGTTCCCGCAAACGTACCATATTGAAATGGTGACCAGGTCTGAATCGTCATGTGCTTGCAACGTAGATATTCCAAGAGACCACCATCGTGACTGATCGAAGCCGGATCGGTCATATTGGTATGTAGACCAAAGTCGATCATCCCGGTATGCATAATGGAAAACTGTAACTGATCGATCAACAGGTGCTGGCTGCAAACTTGCTGCAAAAGTTCAATCTGTTGGGGATTAAAGTTGGAAACGCCAAAGTGACGCACCTTGCCGGCCTGTTGCAGCTCATCAAAGGCGGCGGCAATCTGATCAGGTTCCATCAAAGGATCCGGACGGTGAATCAAAAATGAGTCCAGATAGTCAATGCCCATCCGTTGTAAAATACCATCCACTGACTTGATCAAATGCTTTTTGGATGAGTCGTAGCGCGTGATCTGACCGGTTTCATCAGCGTAGAGGCCACCTTTGGACTGAATAAAGAAATCCGATCGCTTCAGGCCACTTTGCTTTAAGGCTTGGCCAAAGTGAATCTCAGATGAGCCACGCCCCAGTTTAGGATCACGACCATAAATATCAGCCGAATCGATGAAATTGATTCCTGCTTCGTGTGCTGCCAGTAATGCCTTGGTGCAGTCCTCGACCGGTAAAGTTCCCATCCGCATGATGCCCAAGGCAACGTTTGCGGCTTCCCAATTGGTTTGACCGATTTTAATCGTTTGCATAAATAAGCGCCTTCTTAAAAATATTGTTGAATTCAGTATAACCTAAAATCGGCTGTCTGTGCGGGCATCACCGTCATTTTAAAAGCGCTGTCAATCAAGTGAAAATAAAAAGACAGGCTTTGGTACCCATCTTTTGTAAGCGATCTTCAATTATGTGACTGATCTGGCAGATCGTAAGTAAAGCCCTCACCTGCCACGCTATCAACGTCAAACGTGGTAATGAAGGCATGTGGGTCAATCTCGTTGATTAACCGTTTTAGAGTAACGACTTCTTCAGAGGCCACAACGCAATAGATGGCCTGTCCTGGACGATGTGAATACGCGCCTTCACTGTTTAAAAGCGTCACGCCGCGCTCTAATTGCCACATGATCTGATTGCTGATCTCCTCAGTTTGACTGGAGATAATAATAAAGCCTTGAGCTGGATAAGAGCCGACTTGAGTGAAGTTGACGACCTTGGAAAAGACATATGATGCTAAAAGCGTGTACATCATCTTTCTAATGTCAATATAGGAAAGCGACGCGGTTAAAACGATCGCATCACATATCAAAAGCGAGCGACCCATGGGAACGCCACGATGCCTTTCAAACATTCGCGCTACTACGTCTGAGCCACCGGTGGTTCCATCAAAGCGATAAACGATCCCGGAGCCAAAACCACCGATCAGTCCGGCCAGCACCCCGGAAATAAAGAGATCATGATGAATGTTTAAGGTAAACGGGACTCGCTGCCAGATCCAAATCCATATCGAAAGCCAGATCGTTCCATAAACTGTATAAATTAAGGCGCGGCGTCCCAGCAGCCGATAGCCGACCAAAATCAGTGGAATGTTGATACAAAGGGTTGAAATTGAAGGGTCGACGTGGAAAAGATGATAGATAATCAGCGAAATCCCAGTAACCCCACCTTCTGCCAGTCGATTGGCAATGTTGATCTTAACAAAGCCCAGTGCATAGATTCCACAGCCAATCGTAATCATCAACAGATCAAGCAGCCCCACTCTTGTTGCCGATGCCTGCTTGCGCATTGCATCACCCACCTTTCCGATAATCAAGCCATGCGATTCATTGTTTGGGTATTGATAACTAAATTCTAGACGTAAATAGGTTGTTTAGTCAAATTACCCCGTTCTAAAATGAAACGCGTATAATGGGGTCATCTGATAATGGGGGTTATGAGATGATGATCAATCAAAAAAGACTGAAAAAGTGGTGCGTCATTTGGGGAATCTTACTGGGGATGGTGCTGACTAGTCTTTCGGCTTCAGCAGCCATTAAACCAGCCACGTTTATCTTTCATGATCGGACCGGCAGTCTGCAAGCTGAAATGCCACTGATCACGGCTGCGCAAAAAAGCAACGTTAAAGTCAGCGTGTTGCATGCCAGGGTTAACAAACAAGGAAAAGTCAAATTAAGCGGTCAGTTAAAGCAAGGTACTGTACCCATCGTGGCCGTTAAGTTTGCCAAACAAGAAGGTAATTATCAAAAAACGGCGACCTGGTCATATCAGGTCATTAAAAAATCCCAAGCCAAGTGGCATTTTAAAGCGATGAACCTGGTTGGCATTGGGACTGGCAATATGGGAATAATGAACTGTCTGGTAAAATACGGTGGTTCAAATCAAATGCCAACCCTCGTCAAACAGGTTGCAATTGCCGGACCGTTTAACGGCACGCATATTCAGCCTAATGCTGGCTCAAAGCTGGCTAAAAATGGTCGGCCGTATCATATGAACATGCTCTATCATGAGCTGCTCAGCCTTAAAAAAGCCTATCCTCAAACCAGCCGCGTCTTAAATATTTATGGCAATCAAGGGCACTATTCAGATGGCATGGTTGCCAATAATTCATCGCGTGCTTTGAAATATTTAGTCACGCCACGGGCCAAATCTTATCAAGAGCAAGTAGTCAACGGTCTGACAGCCAGTCATAAACAATTGACGCGTAATCCGCAAGTGCAAAAAGCCGTCGTTAAATTCTTATGGCATAAATAAAAGCGTTGGATCAAGTCTCAAGGGCTGATTCAGCGCTTTTTAATTATTATATTCAGGCAAAGTGTGGTATTTGGTCAAGATTCCATAATTTAGTCAGTGGTTTGGTTAGTTGCTGAATCGGCAACTGTAAGAATCTGAAAATACTTATCAAGATAGGACTTGTGACTCACCGTCATGATGAGATTACGCAGCATGTGCTTTTGTTCGGTATCTTCATGGCCCACGACTGCTAATTGATCCTGCAGTCCAAACACATAGCGGATTACGTTTTCTAATTCTTCACAAAAATAGTCGTAAGCCGTTTGTGTATCATAGCTTTGATGCTGGATTTGAATAGCCAGTTTCAAGTTGTCCAGTTGCAAGACGTTTTTAGCCACGGCAATAAACATTAATTCTGCCAGCTGATCTTGATGATAGAGCTTTTTTTGCGGCCGCGAGATCAAACCATGCTTAACGTAATTACTGATCATAGAGCTGGTCAGTGTGACATCCCCCAAAGGAGCCAGGCACTGATTGATATAGTCAGCGGCCTGTTTGAGGTAAAGGCCGACTTGGGGAAGCTCTTGGTAGCGTGGCATGTTAAAATCACCCAGATCGGCAGCCAATTGTCGTTCTTTATCAGTCATGTGAATTCCCTTCTTATTTCAATCAAAAACATTATAGCTCAGGATTGGATTTCGGACTAATAGTATCTAAAATTATTTTTACGGTTTTTAAAAAACTTGACGTTGAAAATTGAATCAACTAAACTTCAAGTAAAGAGTTTTTGAAAAACCGGTAATGTAATTGAGGTAACTATCAATGAAAAAGATCGTAGTTGACTCCGGCGCCAATCTGCTGGAAAAATCAATCAAAAACGTTGCATGCGTTAATGTTCCGCTTACCCTGACAATTGAAGATCATATCTGGTCTGATGATGAAGCCCTTGACCTGCCTGCTTTTACAGCGGCTCTGCATCAAACGAGTCAGCCGGCTACTTCTTCATGCCCTAATCTGGCCCAGTGGCTGGCCGCCTATGGAGATGCTGATGAAATCTACGTCTTGACGATTACTGGCAAAATGTCGGGCAGCTATAACACCGCTCAGCAGGCCGCGGCAATTTATCTTGAAGCTCATCCTAGTGCTAGGGTTCATGTTTTTGACTCGCTTTCGGCTGGACCGGCAATGCATTTGATGGCCGAAAAACTGGCCGAGCTGATCAATAGTGGTCAGTCATTTGAGCGGGTCGTGATGTCCTTAAATGAATTTAGATCGCAAGTTGAGTTGATCTTTGCGCTGGGCTCACTGGATAATCTGGCGGCAAACGGTCGAATCAGCCCCGTCTTGGCTAAGGTCGCGCACTTGATGAATCTGCGCGTGATCGGTACGGCTGATCAGGGTAGCTTCAAAATGCTGACCAAGGCACGTGGCCCAAAGAAATGCTTTCAGGCTTTGATTACTCAGATGGAACAAAAAGGCTATCAAGGTGGCGCGGTTAGAATCGATCACGTACAAAATCAAGAGGCTGCCGAACGGTTCCGACAGCTGCTGTTGGCTGAGTATCCCAACGCTAGCGTAGTAATTGGCAAATGCCGTGGACTGTGCACTTTTTATGCCGAGCAAGGCGGTCTGATGATTGGCTTTGTCAAGGGTTATGAACAGCAATAATCATCTTTTTTTGCTTAAATCTGTATCCTATCAACAGTAAAAGATATTTTACTTAGTGTCTAAAAACCACTATGCTAGAAGAAATTCAAATTGGGAGACTTAAAAATGCACGGATTTCTTTTTAAAAAGTGGCGGTGGCTGCTGCTGGCGATTTTAGGATTGGCGATAATTGGCAGTGGAATTTTCTGGTGGCAGCGAGCCCAGGCAGCTCAACAGTTTATTCAATCCAAGACGCCAACCTTCTTTTTTCATGGTTATGGCAGCAGCCGCCATGCTGAAGAACATATGGCTAACACGGCAAAACGAGCTGGAGCGACCAATACGATTATCTGGGCAAATGTCGACCGCGCTGGCAAGGTTACTTTTCATGGTCAGATCAAGGCCAACGCCATTAATCCGATTATTGAGGTCAACTATGAAAACCCGCGGGAAACCAACTATCATACTGACGGTCAGTGGGCCTTCAATGTTTTGAGCGCGGCCAAGCAAAAATGGGGTTTTAAAAAGATGAATCTGGTTGGTCATTCAATGGGCAATATGGACATTATGTACTGCCTCTTGGATCATCCCCACAGCAAACAGCTGCCTAAACTGCAAAAACAGGTTGACATTGCCGGACACTTCAATGGCTTGAATGGCGAGGACGAGGCATCGTCAAAATTGGCTGCGGATGGCAAGCCAACCGTGACCAATCGTTTCTATCGTGAGCTGACCAAGCTGCGAACGACGTATCCAACTGGCGTCAAGATCTTAAATATCTATGGCAATCTGCAGGATGGCTCCCATTCTGACGGCACGGTCCCCAACAACTCATCCAAATCGCTGCGTTACTTGGTGTCGCCAATTGCCCAATCGTATACCGAGCATGAAATTAAAGGTTCTCGGGCTCAGCACAGCAAATTACACAGCAACTCACAGGTTGATTCTCTGCTGATCAATTTCTTATGGGGAAAATAATACAATAAAAAAACAGTGTTGTCTTATGTCTTACAACGCTGTTTTTTATTGGTCTAGTTTAATCAAAATTCTCAAATCAGATAATTAATCCCTTAATAGTTAAAATAACGTAATTGCGGAGCTGCAGAACGCTACGCTGTTGCCAGTGCAAGGTTGCGATGATTTGATTGATGGCGTGCAGAATACTGATGAATACGTTCAGCTTTCAGGTGCCTACAAGTCATTGGCCGTTGATCTTTCTAAAATGTGCAATGATCTGCGTCTGCTGGGATCGGGTCCGCAAAACGGTCTAGGTGAACTGAACCTGCCACAGCGTCAAGCAGGTTCTTCAATTATGCCAGGTAAGGTCAACCCGGTTATTCCTGAATTCGTAACCCAGACTGCCTACCAGGTAATCGGTCATGACGCGACCATCACTATGGCTGCTGAAGCTGGGCAGTTGGAACTCAACGCCTTTGAGCCGGTTATGTTCTTTGATCTGTTTGATGATGCCCGCTTGTTAAATGGTGCCTTGCAGACGCTTAACGAGAACTGCTTGATTGGAATTACCGTAAACGTGGAACGCTGTCGGCAGATGGTTGAATCTTCCGCGGAAGCCGCCACTGCCCTTTCCCCGCTTTTAGGTTATGAAACCGTCAGTCATTTGGTTAAAAAAGCCTTAAAAGAACAGCGTCCGGTTCGTGAACTGGTTGGTGATCGTCTAACAACGGCTGAATTGGATCAAGCCTTGGCGCCAACCGCGTTCTTTGTTAAATAAGTTGTTTAATGAAAAACAGGCTCAGCAGCAACGCTGGGCCTGTTTGATTTAGTGATCACTATATATTGAAGATGGACTGAACTTCGCGTAATACGCCGTCATGATCGTTATCATAACTGGTGACGCGGTTGGCAAGCTTTAAAATATCAGGACTGGCATTTTTCATGGCTACGCCCAGACCGGCTTCTTGCAGCATTTGACGGTCGTTTGATGAATCGCCAAATGCTACGACACTCTTTAGCCGATCATGATCGTCATTGATAATCAGCTCTTTTAATCCAGCAGCTTTATTAACGCCTAATGGTAAGACATCCATACAGCCAAAACCGCTATAGGTCGCATAAACGGGATATCGTCTGATCATGTCTTGCGCAAAACCGCGGATCTGGTCTGGCGTGACTTGATCGTTCAACCAGATGGGATTAACATTATAGATCTTATCCTCAACCTGACTTAGATCATCAACGAAATCGATATTGATGCCAAACGGCCAGGCTTTTAGATCAGAAATCCTGGTGCCCCAGGTATGGTTCCAACCAGTCAGCAAAATTACGTCAGGCGCGACTGGCAATGCGTTGACAGCCTTGATCAGCTCATTGACCTGCGACTTGGAGTGCGTTTTTTCAAAAACAACCTTCCCCTGTTTAACGATCAGTGCGCCATTGATTGAGATAAACGTGTCAATCAATGGACAAGGCGCAAAACACTTCTTTAAAAATCGATAGCTGTCACCACTAGCCACGACCCAAGAAACGTTCTGCTGCTGTAGCTTACTTAACGTCATATTCAAAGCGACGGAATTTAGCTGATGCTGATTGTCAAGCATGGTACCATCGACATCAGTTGCGATATAGCGATACATGACGATCTCCTTTTCCAATTTGGTTGAGAATAGTTTAATATCCCGATTAGTAGCGGCGCTTGCGCAGACCTAAGAAACCAAAACTCAGCATCCCCATCAGCATTCCCAGAATCGTCATGCCAAAACCATTGCGATTGCCGGTCTGTGGCAGGAGCCGTTCCAGAATCGATGGCTCAGCAGTCGTAATGGCGTTAGAGGTGCTTAAAAGCTGGCTGTTGCCGTGCTTAGCCTGACTGACCTTTGTTGGCTCACTGGTTGCCTTGACCGTAACGTCTTTAAGGCTATTCTGCTTTTGTGACTTGCTGGTTGACGTCTTGGTGCTGGAATTGGCGTCTTGCGAAGATGATGTCTGGGTCGTATCCTTGGCAACGGCTTCAATCGCCATCAGCAGATTGGCTTTCTCTAAGGCATCTTGCGCTTTGTCCAAGGCATCGACGGCATCGTTTAATTCTTTCTCCGCATTGCTCAGGTTTCCTTTTTGCGTTTCAACGTCTTTATTGGCATTGGCTAAAGCCGTCTGCGTTTCGTTGACCTTTTGTAGTGCCGATGGAATCAGTCCGTAGATATGTAAGACTCCATAGTTGTCCATTGCAACGCCAACGTATTCAGTGTTGGTGCTCAAAAGCATTCTGGCATGACTGTTTTGCGAGTGAGCATCGTTAAACAGCATGTCCCAAATTGAGACCGTGGTAGCCTGCTTTAAATCGCCCATGGTCTTAATAAGCGTGGAAGCAATATTGGGATTCTTTTCTGAAATTATGCCAATATTTTCCCAGCTAGCCTTAACCTTATCGCTGGTGCCATTATACCGGTATTCAACGTTATCAAAAATCTTATCAAGATTATGAGCTTTATTAAGAGCAATCAACGGCTCCTGCTCAGCCGGTTTGGCAGTTTTGTTTTTGGCTTCAATTTCTTTGTTTTGAGCAATGATTTCCTGTAATTTAACACTAGTGTTCCAATTTTCGTTATTATAGGCGTAATTAACGATATCTAATGCCTGGGCCAGCGTCATATCGTTGTAAATCCAAGCAGTCAGCCCAAATTTAGCCCGAATCTGATTGATCAAAGCGGCCACATAATTGTTGATCTCGCTTTGCTGAGCCAGCGTAAGTTTGGTTGGATCAAGCGTCATGCTTTCATCATCCAGTGTTGGTACAACGGTTAAGGCATCCTTGAGACTAGGATCCATTTCGTATTTCTGCGTTGCTTGATTGAAATGCCAGTTTTCGGTAACGTTGTCCTCGCCAATCTGATTCTTAACATTGGCTGATGCATCAGATGATGAATTGTCAAACATGCTTAAATTGGCATTTTTGATGTCAATCGTACTGCCGTTTAAAGTGGCTGCCTGTTCAGCACTGGACGGCATTTGTGATTGAGCTGCCGCACTGGCAATAGCATAATTGCTCTGCGCGGCATTAGCCGCACTGGCCGCGCTGTTTTGAACTGCTGAAGCCGAATTAACAGCTGCTGAAGCCGAGACCACGGCGGCAGAAGCTGAATTGACTCTTTGCTGAGCTTGAGAAACGGCGGCCTGCGCGCTGGCAACGGTACATTGCGCATCGGTGGTTGAAACCGTAGTATTCGGATTAGCCGTCATAATTTGCGCAGTTGAATTGTTGACGGTGTCGGCATGGGCTTCCTGCCAGCCACCTCCAAAAACAGCCGCGCCAGCGATCACCCCTGCCGTTAAGACTGATTGTTTTAAATGTTGATTCTCCATCTTAGATTACTCCCTTATCAAACAAGTTGGTGGTCAAACCAATTTCAACATTTACTTTACCGATTTCCGTATTTTATGTCAAACCATGCTCAAAACTTAGCAAGAATCTTTCTGGCAAATCTGATACTATATAATAGTAGAAACAAATAGAAAAGAGGAAACAAATGGAAGCCGATAAGTATTTGAAACTGATCGATGAGGAACTGTCGCGGCTCCCAGATTACGTTAATGAATACCGCCTTGGAACCAATCATGCCATTACGACGACTTATCAGTATCTGACTGAGATTCGCCGGTTCATGGACTGGCTGCGCGCCAGCGGCCTGGTTGACGCCAAGTCTAACCAAGAAATTCCCACCACGGTTTTGGAACACTTGCGTCGTGATGATATCATGCTCTACATTGATCATCTACGTCACACCACCAATGCGCAGGGACGTGTCAACTCCCCTACTTCGATCAACCGCTCCATCAATGCCTTACGCAGTCTGTTTAAGTTTTTGACGGTGACGGCTGATAACAATGATGGGGAGCCTTACTTTGAGCGCAACGTAATGTTAAAAATCAGTTCACTCAATGATACCAAAACCTTGAACTATCGTGCTCACGCTTTGGCCGCGCATATGTATCGTGGTCAGATGAAGTTTGACTTCATTGATTTTATCGAAAACCGCTACCCACAGATTTGTGACAAGCGTTCGTTGCCGGCCTATCGACGTAACAAGGAACGCGATATCGCCATCGTAGCCTTGATTTTGGGAACCGGAATCCGCGTTTCTGAGACTGCCAATGTTAACGTTAATGACATTAACTGGCAGCAGCAGATGCTTGATGTCACGCGCAAAGGTGGTCAAAAAGACAGCGTGCCGATTGCTCCATGGGCAGTCAAATATGTTCAAGATTACCGTGATCTGCGAGCTCAGCGCTATGGGGCCACTAAAAAGGATCAAGCCTTCTTTTTGACGGTTTACCAAGGAAAAACGCGGCGAATCACGGCCAATGCCATTGAACGAATGGTTAAAAAATATTCAACCGCATTCGGCCATCCCTTGACCCCGCATAAACTGCGCCACACTTTGGCCTCGGAGCTGTATGACGTAACCAAGGATCAGGTTTTGGTCTCTCAGCAATTAGGACAAAAAGGCACCTCAGCTACCGACCTCTATACGCACGTTGATCAGAAAGAACAAAAAGCAGCGCTAAGAGAAATCAGCGAGCAGGCAAACCAAGCTCCACAAAGTTAATTAAGTAAGCTTCTGTCTGGCCATGGCTAGGCAGAATTTTTATTATCAGTAACTTTACATAATATATAGAACGTAATATTTCGCCGAGATACCTATTTTATTCAGTGGGTACATAATTTAGACGTGAAGATGGCTGCCTCACCATTCCTTAAAATCCCGCAGTCGGATTGTAGCCATCTGTTAGTGATTAAAGTTGGTCCCCCAAAATTACAAATTTGCAACTTATTCTTGCTTGGACGCGTTTAAGACAGTTAGCCAAAGGACTCGCGAAACGCTCATCCAATAATCGCCGCTCAGCCACATTCAAACGACCAACTACCCGCGCAGATTAATTTCAGTGCGTCTGAGAGCCAAATTCTGCATTTGCCCTGTTTTGGGCTGATTTTTAGTGTTAAAACGATAATTGTAAGATACTTTTGATAAAAGAATCTTACACCAAACTGCTATAAATGCCGTTAAATCAAGGTTTTTAATCAGCAGAAAAACGTGTAAGACTGTTATATGATTATTTTGAAAAATCGGCTTGTTGATTTTTAGCTGTTAATCAGGCAGATTTAAGAGCAGACAGTCGGTCAACTCAGTATAATTAACGTCTACGATATTATGTAAATAAATATCGGCTTTTAATTTTCATGGCTTTCTTGTATTATTAAAACCATTAATCAAACAAGGATGTGAGATTTTGAAGAATATCGTGATTATTGCAACTGGTGGTACGATTGCCGGCAGTGGTGAAGCTGGCCGGACTACTGAATATCGGGCAGGAACGGTAGCGGTGGCTGATATCTTAAAGAGCGTCCCTCAACTGGGAAAATTGGCCAATATTGAAATGCTGTCCTTAATGAGCGTTGATTCTAATGAAATGGACGAGCAAAAATGGATCCGGCTGCGTGATGTCATCAATCAGCAGGCCGCGCGCGATGATGTGGATGGCATTGTGGTCACGCATGGTACCGATACGATTGAAGAAACCTCCTACTTCTTAAATCTAACGGTGAACACGGCTAAGCCCGTTGTTTTAACGGGGGCAATGCGGCCAGCCACTGCTACCAGTGCGGATGGTCCGTTCAACATTTATCAAGCGGTCGCGCTGGCAGCTGATGATCAGGCTTATGACTGTGGCGTGGTCTGCCTGTTTTCCAGCACGATCTACTCGGCTCGTGATATTTCCAAGATCAACAACTATAAAATTGATGCCTTTAGCAGTCTGAATGATCATGCGGCATTAGGCTACATGCGTGACGCTGAGGCCTTTATCACCAGTCGCCCCGTATCTCGCCACACGATTCATTCTAAATTCTCGCAAAGCGACTACTCAATGCTGCCTAAAGTTGGCGTGGCAGTCTACTATGCTGGTGCGCCGGCTGATGCTTTAAAACGACTGGCGCAAGACTGTGATGGGCTCGTAGTGATTGGGACCGGCAGTGGCAACTATTCCCATGCCTGGCGGGAAAAGCTGGATGAGTTGGCTGAACAAGGCGTAGTCATTGTTCGTAGTTCGCGAGTGTCAAATTCAATCGTTTTTGATGAGCCGATTTTTGATCCGCTTGATCACTTTATCGGGGTCAATACCCTCACCTCTTATAAAGCAAGAATCCTGCTGATGCTTTGTCTGACCCAGACTAAAGATATCGCCAAGATTCGGCAGGCCTTTTCTAAGTACTAAAAAAAAGCGAACCCTAATCTCAATGCCCCTAAAATAATGGGATTGTGAGTAGGATTCGCTTTTATTTTTACCTTTTATATATTATGTAAAACATTTAAAAGATATTCTATAGCTGTGTTTTCTGGCTTAGCTGTCGACTAGAGCCTAGCGGCGTTTTTCATCTTTGAGGCTGCGCAGGTAGGTGGCATCCTGGCCAATCTCTAGACATCCCAAATAGGTGCCATCTTCACGGCGAACGGCAATGTATTGCAGATGAATGAAACGCTCGCCATGCAGGTTGAACCAGAATTCTTCGCGATCACTGATTCCTGCATGAAAACTGGTTAAAATCTTTTTTAACCTTAGGCTGGGCCTTAGGAGGATGACAATTATAGACGGACCGTCCGATTACGCTTTTAGCGCGGGGAAAGATGCGATCGGGAATATCTGAATACCAGCGTACTTGATCAGCCGCGTCGACAAAGGTCAGATCAACCGGGAGCAGTTTAAAGATCGCGATCAATTCTTCTGGACTTAGCTGCCCAGTTGCCAGGTCAATTCTGGCTTGCGGATCAACGGGCAGCGTCATTGTTGAAGTCCCCTGCTCACTTGGCTGAGTGGTTCGATTGACTTGCGCGTCAGTGGTAGCCAGTTGTTTGGCAATTTGATTAAACTGCTGACCCAGAGTGGAGTTGGTGGGCTTGTTTGCCGCGTCAGCAAGTTCCTGCTTGGTCGGCTGCCAATTGATTGGCGTTGAGATCAGCGTATAGCCGATTGCGTCCTCATCTTCTCTGACACGGGCCCAGTCAGCAGGTGTGGCAACCTCAGCCAACATGGGCAGCATGATGTCTTCTTCTTTAACGATCATGGCCAATACTTCCTGAGCGGCTTGTTCTACGGCAGCCTCAATGGCGTATTTATCAGGCAGTGGCTGCTGATTGACCAGCTGGTTGGCCTTTTTAATATATCCGCGAATGTCGTCATCAACGCCCCACATAACCTTAGGCGGTGCCGTAATGCCATATTTATCCATTAATGGAAACAGAGTATTTTCCTTGCGCGCATAATGCCGGTCGATGGTCAGCAGATCTTTTAGAGCATGCCGCATTCGTTGGAGATACTCATTGTCACTGCCGTCCTGCTGCCACTTTTTAAGACAGGGCAGCAGCTCGTCGTTGATCAAAGACTCAATAATCTTGTTTTCCAGTTTCAGCGTGTAGACGGGATGCCCAGGAGTTTCAAAAGCAGCATTCGGTTTGCCTGGCGTGATGGCATCCTTAAACAGTGCCACATGTACGTTGCATAATTTTTGAATCTCACGCGGATCCAAACCATTGGCGATCAGCTGTCTTTCAGCTGCCGTAATCTCAGCTACGTCAACATTGGCAAACTCTTGATCAAACAATTGTTGGGCCTGCTTAAAGTCGCCACCATTGCTTAAAAACGTCAGAATCTTAACCAGCTGCTGCTGACGCTGATGGAGATTACGCTGTTCAGTCATGGTTAATCACTTCATACCCATGTCGTTTAAAAGTGTCGATTACAAGGTGCTTATCAATATTCATCGCTAGACAGCCCCGATTGATATTGACGAAACGGCCAACAGTATCAAGCATCCCTGGAATTTTGATTTTATCAAAGCCGGCTTCGACCATAATAGCGACAAAATCAGGATCCTGTTGGGCAAGATCATATACTGGCTGGCTAAAATCAACGGTTTTGCTGGTCATGCAGGCTTCCTCCAATCCCTAACTGACGGCGTGCTTTCGATGACATTCTGGCAATGCTCCAGACTGGATACCAGACCAGCTGAACGCGAGCATCACGAATGGCTGGCACTTTTTTAGCGGCCCTTTCGATGTCATTTTGTAGAAAACTGCTTAAGGGACAGCCAGGTGTCGTTAAACTCATCTTGATACTGCAGCAGCCTTGGTCATCAACCTCAATTTCATATATTAAGCCGAGGTCAACGATGCTGACGCTAAGCTCAGGGTCAATTACAGCGGTTAACGCATCCCATACTTGTTGCTCAATTGGGGTCATTTCATCCCTCCTAATCCATTTCTTCGCGCTTTATTTTAGCATGGCTTGCTGACTTCCTGATTAATTTTTTACCACTCAAGTTCAGTCCTGATCGAACGCTTATTGACGATTTAGCTCGTTTCTCAATAATGCGCAGTGACTGGATTCAATGAACAACAATTTAAAATGATATAAAAAAGTCGGTTTGAAGATCACATGATTTCCAAACCGACTTTACCTTTATCTATGACTTGTTTAGACGCCAAGTTCCTTCAAAGAGTTTCTTGGCTAGCTCATCAGCACTAATGTTGCCATTGTTTTCCTCAAAGCCGCGGAATGGACGCAAGGCTTGAATGGCACCATCTTGGTATTTATGAGCCTGATGCAGTGCGTAGTCAACCAACGAATCATTTTTAATCTTTTCAACTAATTGACCGCTTGGCGTGGTTTCAGGATGGTTGATCCGATATTCCAGATCATCCAGAATTTCTTGATATTCAGGACCTGTTTGAATTAAAAAAATCTCATCCAGCCGCTCTTCGTCTTAAATTTGGAATCGGTACCATAATCGTTAATTAAAATATTCGGCTTGATTAAAACTATTCTAATTTATTCGTTGATTATTAATGAAAAGTTTATAAAAGATACCAGTAGATATAAACGTCGAATGTTTGTAGATGTACGAAACAAAAGGCCAGTCGCCATTTAGTGGCAGCTGACTCTCATAAAGCTATTTTTTAATCAGGTGGTGAGCGATTAAATATTCATGGGCAACAGCGCTGGCTTTTTGATGCTGAACCGTTACTTGATAGTTCATTTCCTGCATGTCTTTTTCGCTGATCTTGCCAGCCAACTTGTTCAAACTTTTAACGACCTGGGGATGCTTTTTGGCAAACGAGGCCTTCATCAAAGGTGCTCCCTGATAAGGCGGGAAGAAATGCTGATCATCTTTAAGCACCTTGAGATGGTACTGTCGCACTTGCGGATCTGTCGTATAACCATCGACCAGATTGACACGACCAGCAGCAATTGCCTGGTAACGCAGCGCGGGCTCCATCGTCTTTACCTGTTTGAAGTCTAGGTTATACGCCGTTTTTAGACCTAGATAGCCGTCTTTTTGATTGGCAAAGTCAGGATCAAAGCCGGCTGTGATCTGATCGTTGATTTTAGTCAAATCGCTGAGCTTGGTAAGCTGATGTTCCTTGGCAAAATCAGCGCTGACGGCCAGATCGTAGCCATTTTGATACTTCATCGGCTTCAGATACGTTAGGTTGTATTCCTGCTTCAACAGACGTCGCGCCCGTTGGTATGTCTTAACCGGATCACGTGGCGTCGCTCGTTGATCATGAACCAGCGACTGTAAAACGGTTCCGGTAAACTCAGGATAGATATCGATCTGATCATTGCGCAGCGCACGGAATAAAAAGCTGGTACCGCCAAAGTTAGCCTTTAACTCGACCTTGGCATGCGGATCGTCATTTACAATCAGATCTTTGTACATGTGGATTAAAATATCAGGTTCGCTTCCTAGTTTACCAGCAATCACGATTGGCTCTGATTCGCTTTGAATGCTGCTCCAGGCTCGCCAACCGCCAAACCCCACCAAAGCAAGCACGGCCACGATGATTCCCTGCTTGAGATGTTTTTTGGAAGCACCGACATATTTTAGCAGTGCCGACATCAAAAGCGCCAACATTGCCGAAAGCCCTGCTCCAATAATCAGGTAGGCGTTGTTGTTTTGATTGATTCCCAGCATAATGTAGGTCCCCAGCCCACCAGCACCAATTAAAGCGGCTAGGGTTGCCGTCCCGATAATCATGACCAAGGAGATGCGAATTCCGGATAAGATCACGGGCAGCGCCATGGGCAATTCCAGTCGCGTCAGTTTTTTCCAACGCGAAAGGCCAAATGCCGTCGCGGCTTCTTCAAGATTTGGATCAACGCTGCGCAGGCCAGAATAGGTATTTTGATAGATCGGCATAATACCGTAGACAACCAGAGCAATTAAGGCTGGAAAGCTGCCGATCCCAACCAGCGGAATCAGCAGTCCTAGCAGTGCCAAACTGGGAATCGTCTGCATCACTCCGGCCAGCTGCAAAACGATCTCGCCGGCATGTCGACTGTTTTTCAGCAACACTGCCAATGGAATCGCAATCAGCATGGCAATCACCAACGCCCAAAACGATAACGAAAGATGTTCCCACAGTGCCTGCTCAATCTGACTTTTTTGCGTTGCGATCGTATTAAGCAATTCAGTCATCTTATCGCTCCTCTCTTTGTCCTAAATAATGCAGCAGATCAGTTGTCTGAATTCTAAAACCCTGCCCCTGGTATTGAAAGCAAAGCCAGCCAACCGCGTCAGGCGTAAGACTTGCCAGTTCTGCTACCGTAGCGACGGCGGCAGATTGATCAGCAACTGGCGCTTTTTGTACTAGTTTTGACGATAAGAGCGCGGTCATGGTGCCCAATCTTGGCCGCGCAGTTGCAAAAAAGTCGGTGACAAACTGATTGGCTGGCTGTTCCAAAATCTCATTTGGCGTGCCAACCTGCTGCAGTTGACCATCATTGATCACGGCAATCCGATCGCCTAACCGCAGTGCCTCTTGCATGTCATGGGTAACAAAAACAACAGTTGTCTTTGACTGGCGATGCAGCTTTAACAACAAGTCCTGCTGTTGAGTACGTAAAACCGGATCAAGCGCGCTGAACGATTCATCCATTAAGATAAGCTGGGGCTGAGTGGCCATTGAGCGGGCGATGGCTACGCGCTGCTGCTGACCACCCGAAAGCTCATCGGGATGCCGATCGATAAAATCACTAGCTGGCAGGCCAACTTGATCAAGCAGCTCCATCGAACGTTTACGCCGATCTTTTTTATTGACGCCCTGCTGCTCAAGCTGAATGGCAATATTTTCACCAACCGTTAGATTAGGAAACAGACTGCTGCTCTGCAATACGTATCCCATATGCAGACGCAGCTCGCGCAAGTCATAGTCTTTGACGCGCTTTTCATCCAGATAGACGTTGCCAGTAGTTGGCGCTGTCAGCCGGTTGATCATTCTAAGCAGCGTGGTCTTGCCGCTGCCGCTGGGGCCAACCAGGACAAACAGCTCGCCATTATTGATCGTCAGCGTGATGTCTTTTAAGATGACGTTTTGACCATATCTCATGCCCACGTTTTCGTATTTAATCAATCTAATCACCGTATTCTCTGTTTGTTGTAACCATTAAAGTTTCTTTTTGCATTCTAAGCCAATCCGCTCTAAAATATACATTTTTACCTACGATTTAAAAAATTTCAGCCTTTAGTAGGTAAAAGCCAGGTCGACTGAATATACATTTACCTACTTTCGGCCCTAAAGCAGCGAATCGTAGGTAAACTTAAGGTCCCTGTAAGCTAAAACCTGATTTTCTTCACAAAGTCAGGCCCGAAATCGTGAAGTATTGCACTCATAATCATGCTGACGACAGGCCCGTTTTTAATGTTAGATACGCTTGAAATCAAAACAGCGCCGAATCGAACTTGATTCCGCGCTGTTTTTACTATTCGGCTGGCAGCTTTTGATACGCGACCCGCCTGATTACTTCAGCCTGCTCCGGATACTCAGCCAGCAGCTGTTCCTGGGTAAACAGTTCAAAGTCATGATAGTCAAAGCCGGGCGCCACGGCACAGCTGACCAGCCCAAACGATGAAGCATCCAAGACCTCCGAGCCAAAAATCGTTCCCGCTGGCACTCGGAACTGCAGCTGTTCACCCCGTTCAATATTACGGCCTAAATGTACAGCCTCATAGGTACCATCCGGATAAAAACAGTGGACGACAATTGATGAGCCATCATGGAAATACCATAGTTCATCATGAAGCAGCCGGTGCAGATGCGATGGCGAGCCCCCGTCCAAAATAAAATAGATTGAAGTGTACTCGTAACGGCTGGCCAGGGACGTAGCGTCATAATGCGTCTTGGCACTGTGATAAACTTGACGATACCAACCACCTTCTGGATGTGGCGTCAGGTTGAGCTTTTCAATATATTCGTCTTTAGTCGGCATGGCATAGACCTCACTTTTTTCTTTCATTGTAACAAAGTTCGGTCTTTTAAGCGGACTGATTGCAAAAAATTATTAAGCCTGCTTTATCGGCGCCTTAAAAAGATCGTTTAGGGCCTCAGACATGGTTGGATGCGTAAAAATCATGTCACGCAGCGTTTCGTATGGCAGATCCGTCTTCATCGGCAGCGCAATCAAGTTGATCGTTTCATGGGCCTCAGCAGCATAAAGCGTCGCGCCCAGAATCCGATGCGTATCACGCTCAACGATTGCCTTGTAGACTCCCCGCTGATCCTCCAGCACGCGCGCCTTAGGAATGGCCTTGACCGGCAGTTTGAAGACCAGATAATCCTTACCGGCAGCCTGGGCCTGGCGCTCGTTGATTCCTACGTTTGCCAGCGGCGGCGTCAAAAACGATGCGGTCGGCACGACATTACGATCAGCAGTCGTCCGCTTGCCTTGGCCAAACAGCTGGTCTTTAACGATCCGAAAGTCGTCAAGCGAGATGTAGGTAAACATTGGCCCGCCATTGACGTCGCCTAAAGCCCAGACATCTGGCACCGTGGTTCGCAACCGATCATCAACTTGAATGGCATTGCGCTCGGTCAGGGCAATATCGGTGTTTTCCAGTCCCAGTCCATCGATATTGGGACGTCGCCCGGCAGCCACCAGCACGGCATCAAACTCGGTCTGCCATTTTTGGCCGTTTTGGTGATAGGTCAATAAGACTTGCTGGCCATCATCTGCCGCGCTGGTTAATTCAGCATTCAGCTCAATCTTGATCCCAAGGCTGACAAGATCAGTCGTTACTTCAGCCGCGATGTCTGCGTCTTCGCGTCCCAAAAGCTGAGCATGGTGGTCAAGGATGGTTACTTCGCTGCCAAAGGAATTAAACATTTCGGCAAATTCCAGTCCAATATAGCCACCCCCAATAATTGCCAGGCGGGCCGGCTTTTTGGCAAGTTCCATGGCTTCTTTGGAACTGACGATCCGCTCGCTGGGAGTCAGCCCTGGAACTTTTGGCCAGACCGGCGTGGCACCAGTATTGATAAAGATGCGCTCGGCGGCAGCCTGTCGCACAGTCCCATCAGCCATAGCGACTTTTAGTTCATGGTTGCTGACAAAACTGGCCTGGCCATTCCAAACCGTTGCCAGTGGCTCATCAGCAACCATGTGATAGTTCTTGTTCCGCAGCTGTTTAGTCATCGTGCCTCGTTTGGCAACCGCATCAGCAAACTCAAGATGACGCTGACCATTGATAATCATATTTTTGGACGGCAGACAGCCAACGTTAATGCAGGTGCCGCCATACATCTGATCTGAACGCTCAATCAGCAGCACTTCTTCATCATGCTGCGCCAAGAACTTAGCCAGTGTCTTACCAGCCTTACCAAAGCCAATTACCACATTTTTAAATTTTTCCATTGCCGATCATCCTTTCGCCAATTCAAAATAATTGATGTTTTTGCTTACTATAAATAAGTGAATATCAAAAAGCAATCAATCTGCTCAAAAATGACCAAAAAAAGATGCCGGACCAGACTCTTATTAAAGAGTGGCTCAGCACCATTTTAAGATAACCAATTAATTAAGATTAAGCTGCTTTAACCAGGCATTCATCTGCGCGTCATTGTTTAAAACGGCTCCTGGCAAAACTTGAACAGCAGCATTATTTTCCTTAACGGTTCGTTCCAGATAGCTTTGCGCGCGATCAAAACCAGAACTGCCGGAAGTTGCAAATCCCACCAGTTGCTTGCCACTGAGCGGTAGATGATCAATCAGATCGGCAATCAGACGCGGCGGAATCCCCCACCAGATTGGAAAGCCAATCAAGACCGTATCATAACTGCTAATGTCAGGCAGGTCATCTTTAATCGCAACACGGCTGGCATGCTGATGCTGCTCAATTGACGTGCGTGATTGGGGATCATGCCAGTCCAGATCGGCTACTGAATATGGCTTTGCAGCGTGAATCTCAAATAAATCCGCCCCCAGCTTTTGTGCAACTTTTTCCGCGCGCTGCTTGGTTGTATTGGTAGCCGAAAAGTAAAATACTATCACTTTAGCCAAAATAATCACTCCTTTTATTTTGCTTACTTTTAGTATATTCCTAAGCGTCAAGACTTTAAAATGTTTATTTGATATGCTAGTATGCTTTTTTTGCATGGTATCAGTAACCATCCATGTGCAGCAGTCTCAAAAGAAAGCGTTGGCTTGTGTACAAATCGCTTAACCGCCAGCCGAATCCTGATTTTTTAACCATTAATCATCTAACCAGCTTGACTAATCCTTCTTATTAGAAATGTAATTAAATTCACTATTAAGACATTTTTTAACATTTGCTCAAAAATAGTTCAAATATTCTCGCTATACTTTAGTCATAGTCGAAATAGCAATGACAAGGAGGTTTAATCTATGTACTCTAACTTATCTAAAGGTTTGATGGCTACTCCATTAGCTGCCGTTTTACCACAGACAGGTAATACCGTGAGCACGATTTTTGCCGCTGCCATTGGTATTTTGATGACGATCCTGGCCATAACGCTGATTGTGGTTGAGATCAAGAAGCGATCCTCTTAATCTTTAAAAAAGGAGGATCATCATGAAATTCAGCCCGGCATTGATCATTGCCATTACGGTATTTGCGCTCAGTATTTTGGCAGTCGGTCGCATCTTAATTGGCTTGATTGTATCAAATCTGCATCAGATCAACAGCCTTGATCGACAGCAGATCAGCCAAAAGCCAACCGATCACCGTTTCTCTGTGATAATTCCCGCGTTTAACGAAGAAAAGTTTATTCGTCGGGGCGTTGAGTCAGTCTTAAAGCAGACTTACCCTAATTTTGAGGTGATCGCGGTTGATGATGGCTCCAGTGATAAAAGACAGGGATGATTTTGGATCGATTAGCCAGACAACATCCTAAGCTGTGTGTCATCCATCAACATAATCAAGGCAAGTCGGTTGCAATCAATCATGCTTTAAAAAAATTTGCGACTGGTGATCTGATCATGGTACTTGATGCCGATTCTTATTTGACGCCAACCGCATTGACAAATATGGCCTTGCGTTTTGATGATCCCAGACTATTGGGAGCCAGTGCGAACGTTCGCATTACGCACCCCCAGAATCTATTGGAATACGTCCAAAAAGTCGAATATCTGCTTGGTTATCGGCTAAAGGGATCTGAGGAGCTTTTGGGAATTGAGTATATCATTGGCAGTATTGGCTCAACTTTTCGCAAGTCAGCCATGCTGGAAGTCGGTGGTTATGACACCGATTCGATCACTGAAGACATCGATTTTACGATGAAGATGATCGATCATTTTGGCAACAGCAATCGGCAATTTGGCTATGCCGATGACGTTATCGCCCATACTCCGCCAGTCAGCCGCTTTTCTCAGTTGCTCAAACAACGCTATCGGTGGAAACAAGGTCGTTTTAAGGCTTTGTTTAAGCATCGCCGCGTAATTTTTAATCGCGATGCCAAGTACACTTTCTCACTCGCCTTTTGGAAACTGCCAAAAGTTTTCTTTGAAGAGTTTTTAATGCTGATTGATCCACTGCTGCTGCTTTGGATTATCGGGATTATCCATCACTTTGCCGATTTCTCAACGATCTTCGCTATTTTGGGCCTCTACTATCTCTTTGCAATGGCAACATTCATACCAGAAGAGCTTAAATTCTGGGAACGGATCCGACTGATGATGGTCGCGCCGCTAGCCTACCTGATTCTATACGTGATCAATATCGTTGACTGGATCTCACTGATGCGCTGCCTATTCAACATGAAGCGCATTGCTAACAATGAAGATAAAACGGCTAAATGGCAGCACGTTGATCGTTAAAAACGACTGACAAGCCAATAAAAGCCTCAAGTTCTGAATTTAATCAGAGCTTGAGGCTTTTTTCACGTTTAATTTTTTTGATGACGCTGAATCGCCTTAACGATTTCAACAATCAAAACCATCAAAAGGCCAGCTCCAATTACGATACCCCATTGAGCAAGATCCAATTCCGTAGTATGGAAAATCGGATTTAAAATTGGAATGAAGATCGTACCGGCTAAAAGCAGCGTTGAACTTAGGATTGCCCAGTTAAAGTAGCGATTCTTAAATTCCCCCGTCTTAAAGATCGTTCCTTGCAACGACTTACAGTTGCAGGCGTGCAGCAACTGAATCAATCCTAAGGTAATGTAAGCCATCGTCAGTGCATCGGCATGAATCAGCGCGGCTCCTTGATGAACGGGGTATAAAATGCCTAATGCATAAACGCCCAATGTCAGCAGCCCCTCCAAGATTCCTTGGTAGATAATATTAAAGCCGACGCCATGAGCCAAAAAGCTGCCTTGATTGCCCCGCGGCTGATGTTTCATAACATCGCCTTCAGCAGGTTCGACCCCTAACGCAATAGCAGGGAATGTATCAGTTACCAGATTGATCCATAAAATTTGCACCGGTGCCAGAATTGACCAGTTCATGATCGTCATGATTAAAAGCGTCAAGACTTCGCCAAGGTTAGCTGAAAGCAGATACTGGATCGCTTTTTGAATATTGGCAAAGACTTTGCGCCCTTCCTTGACCGCGGCAATGATCGTAGCAAAATTATCATCAGCTAATACGACGTCAGCTGCGTTTTTAGAAACCTCGGTCCCGGTAATTCCCATACCGACGCCGATATCAGCAGTCTTTAGAGCTGGGGCATCATTCACGCCATCACCAGTCATGGCAACGACCTTGTCATGCGACTGCCAAGCTTTGACAATCCGAACCTTATGCTCAGGCGCAACTCGTGCATAAACCGAGTACTGTGCTACCTGATCCTTTAATTCCTGATCACTGAGCGCGTTAAGTTCCTGACCAGTAATCGCACCAGCTTCATCACCAGGATCAATGATTCCCAGACGTTCAGCAATTGCCCGCGCCGTTGTCTTATGATCACCGGTAATCATTAATGGTCGAATCCCAGCCTCCTTAGCCTCTTGAATAGCAGCCTTGACTTCAGGACGCGGTGGATCAATCATCCCTGACAGCCCAATAAAGATCAGTGATTGTTCAACCAACGCCGGATCAGTACTTTGACATTCTTTTTCAGTCAGTGGCCGGTATGCATAGCCAAGCACCCGCAATGCCTGTTTAGCTAAATGGTGATTGGTTTTAAGAATGCGTTCACGATCGTCATCGGTCAGTTCTCGCACCTGTTCGCCATCCAAAATGCGATCTGCCCGTGTCAGCAGTTCATCGACCGCCCCTTTTAGGTAGAGCGTCGGCTGCTTATCATTAACGGCTACTGACATCAATTTACGTTCCGAATCGAATGGCCATGAATTAAGGCGTGGATAGCGCTGCCTAAACTCATCGATATCAAGCCCTTTATCGATATAAAATTGCCACAGCGCCGTTTCGGTCAGATCGCCCAATAATTCTTTTTGACTGCCCCGCTCAGCATCATTAGCCAGAATCATTGCCTTGGTCAACGGCGAGTCAGCATCAACTTTAAAATCAGGTGCAGCCGTAACTTGACCGTTCAGCATCAGCTGTTCGATTGTCATCTGATTCTTGGTCAGGGTTCCAGTTTTATCGGAAGCGATGATTTCAGTAGCGCCTAGCGTTTCAACGGCCTGCAGCTTACGAATCAGCGCGTGCCGCTTAGCCATCGCTTGGGTCCCTAAAGCCAGCGTAATGGTAACGATGGCTGGTAGCCCTTCCGGAATTGCTGCAACGGCCAGCGAGATGGCGGTCAGCAGCATATCCAGCGGCGACTCGCGCTTAGTCAGCATTCCTAGCGCGAAAATAATGACGGCGATTGCCAAAACCAGCACACTAAGAATTTTGCTGAGATGGGTAATGTTGCGCTGCAATGGCGTTACGGTCTGTTCGGCACTGTTCAGCATCTGGGCGATCTTGCCAACTTCGGTATCCTTGCCAGTAGCAACTACGACTGCCTCGGCTGTGCCCGCCGTCATACTGGTATTCATAAAGCCCATGTTATGCTGATCCCCTAGAGCAGCCGATTCGGCATCAATTACCGCCTCATCTTTGGTTACGGCAACTGATTCGCCAGTCAGCGCTGCTTCTTCGACTTTGACGTTTTGCGTCTTTAAGAAGCGAACGTCAGCGGGAATAATGTCCCCAGCTTCCAAAAGAATCACGTCGCCAACGACCAGCTCCTTACTGGAAAGCTGGGCAATCTGGCCATCTCGTCTGACTCGAGTGGTTGGTGTGCTCATTTTTTGCAGCGCATCAATGGCATTCTCGGCCTTAGTTTCCTGAAAGACTCCAAATGCAGCATTTAAAATAACGACTAATAAGATAATAATCGTATCCGAAAGTTCACCAGCAAATGCTGCGACAATTGCCGCGACCATTAAAATCAAAATCATCAGATCTTTAAACTGAGCGATGATTCTTTGCCAAAGCGTAACCTTTTTTCCTTGCGGCAATTTATTGGGACCATTTTTCTGCAGCCGCTCCATGGCCTCAGTTGTCAGCAGCCCTTGTGGCGTTGCCTTAAGTCGTTCCAAAACCTGCAAGGTGGTTTGACGATAAAATTGGTCCTTCATAGACGTTAAACCCCTCTCTGTATTTGATACTTCTTTTTTACAACAACTATTACAACACAAGCATAACATTTACCAAATTAATATGGTAGGGGTTACATTAGCAGATTTAGCAAAAAAGCATAACGAAATATTTCAAAAATCTCACAGCCGGTTGTCAAAAAAGAAGCACCCTTATAAAATTAAACAAAAACGAAAATGAGGATGTTCCATTGACTAAACCTAAGATTGCATTCATCTGCACGCACAATTCATGCCGTAGTCAAATTGCCGAAGCATTAGGCAAACACCTGGCAGGCAATGTTTTTGAAAGTTATTCAGCAGGTACGCAGATTAAAGATCAAATCAATCCAGATGCCGTCCGCTTGATGAAAAAAATTTATGGCATTGATATGGAAGCATCAGGACAATATAACAAGACGTTTAACGCACTGCCAGTCGTTGACGGTGTCGTTACCATGGGCTGCGGTGTAAAATGTCCCTATCTGCCGGCTAAATGGCGGGTTGATTGGGGGCTAAACGATCCAACTGGCCAAGCTGACGATGAGTTTATTAAAGTTATCAATCAAATTGAAAAAAATATTTTGATGCTCAAAGATAAGATTGAGCAAGGCGTTAACTACCCATAACGCCCTAATTCAAAATCAATTTTTACAAACGTCTTGACTAAGCTGCTTGGCTATAATGCCCTCTAAGTATACAGATGAAATAGAAAATTCATCTTATATTTGGAGGGCATTTAAAATTGGCTAG